>NZ_JBSXMU010000125.1:0-8874 GCF_054073225.1 Teichococcus aerofrigidensis | reverse complement strand
CCTGAGCGCCGACGCGGCAGGGCCCCCGGCGCAGCGCCGCCAGCAGGGGGTCGAACAGCGCCGCCTCGCCCTGCACCGGCCCGATCGGCGTGTCGAAGCGCAGCGGGCCGCGGCGCGGCGCGGCGGGCAGGAGGGCGAGCGGCAGCTCCGCCAGGGCCTGCCAGTGCCGCCCGGCCGGCAAGGGTGCGCCGCCGGAGCGGTAGAGATCGCGACGGAGGGACTGGTTGCGCGCCATGTCGCGCACCGTCTCCGCCAGGGCGGGATCGTCCAGCCCGGCCAGCAGCGGAAGGGTCCCCGCCGGCAGGCTGACCGCGTCGATATTGTCGAGCGGCGTGGCGCTGCCCAGGTAGCGGCAGCCCTGCCGGCCCAGCACCTCGATGATCTCCGCGACGTGGAAGGGTTCCCAGTGCGCCGGCAGCAGCTCATGCGCCAGCGCCGCCGGGTCCTGGCGCCGCGACGCCTCCAGCCGGTGGCGCTCCTGCGGATGGGCGACGAAGAACCCCGCCCCGCCCGCGGCCAGCCGCGCCTGGAAGGCCAGGGCGGCCTGGGCGCGCTCGACCGGGCCGCCCTCCGCCCGCGCCGCGACGCGGCGGGCCAGACGCTGGCCGGCGGCCGCGGCGGACATCCCCGGATGGGTCATGTAATGCGCGTAGACCACGCCGCCCGGCCGCAGGAAGCGGCCGATGAAGCGCAGCAAGGCCTCCCGCTCGGCGGGCGCGATCCAGGACAGCACACCATGCGTGACGATGACGTCGAAGGGTCCGAAGCGGTCCGGCGGCGCCTCGGCCAGTTCGGTGAAGCCGGCCTGCACCGTCTCCAGATTGGGCAGGCCGGCGGCCTCCGCCCAGGCCCGCGCCCGCGCCAGATGCGCCGCGTTCAGGTCGATCGCGGTGACATGGGCGGCGGGATGCGCCGCGGCGGTGACGACGGCGTTGAGGCCGGGACCGCAGCCGAGCTCGCACCACCGGAAGGCCCCGGCCAGGTCGGGCCCTTCCTGGCCGAGGCCGCGCAGCACGGCATCGATCCAGACCGGTGTCATTTCCCGGTGAAAGACCGGCGGATAGGGAATGTCGTTCGGATAGGCCTGGCTCAAGGCTTCCGCTCCAGGAGAGCGGCGGGCGGGGCCTGTCCCCCGCCCGCCGGCGGCCGCCCTCAGAAGAAGGCGGTCAGGCTGACGAAATAGGCCCGGCCCGGCTCGTTGTAGGTGTTGGCGCCGGCGCCGTTGGAATTGGCCTCGCGGAACAGCTGCTCGTCGAGGATGTTGCTGACGCCGGCGGTCAGCCGCGTGTTCTCGTTCAGCATGTAGCTGGCGCTGACATCGACCACCGAATAGGGATCGCGGCTCCAGCGCTGCGCGCCGGTGGCGGCGGCGCCGGTCAGCGTCGTCAGCCGTGCCTCCTGCCGGCCGTAATGCGTGAACTGCAGCAGCATGGTGAGGTCCTGGGTCGCCTGCCAGGTGAGGCTGGAGTTGATGGTGTATTCCGGGATGATCGACAGCGGCTCGCCGGTGGTCTTGTCCTTGCTCTCGATCATGTAGGTGAAGTTGGTGTTCCAGGACAGGCTCTCGGCCAGCGGCACCAGCAGGTTGCCCTCCAGCCCCTGCACCACGGCCTCGGGGGTGTTCTCCCAGCGGAAGATGCGGCCGTTGGTGTTGGTCGCGCCGCGCGGGATCACGCCGGCGACGATCTTGTCCTCGTAGTCATTGTGGAAATAGGTCAGGCTGGCGTTCCAGCCATGCTGGTCATAGACGACGCCGATTTCCTTGTTCAGGCTCGTCTCGGGCTTCAGGTCGGGATTGCCGGCGACGTAGCAGCCGGCGCCGAGCGAGGGGAAGTTCACCGGGCAGCCATTGCCCATGGTGTAGTAGAGATAGTTCGGGTTGGACTGGTAGAGGTTCGGCGCCTTGAAGGCGCGGGCGATGCCGCCCTTCACGGAGAATCCGGTGAACAGCTCGTAGGAGGCGTTGAGCGAGGGGCTCCAGTTCGAGCCGAACTCGCTGTGGTGGTCGAAGCGCACGCCGGGCGTCACGATCAGCCGGTTGGTGGCGTAGATGTTGTCCTCGAGGAAGACGGCGTAGGTGTCGGCCTCGGCGCTCGAGCGGCGCGGCCCGGTGTCGGCGCCCGGCACGATGCCGCCCGTGCCGGTGCTCTGCGTCACCGCCCAGGGGTCCTTCAGGTTCTCCTTGAAGTACTCGGCGCCGACGGTCAGCCGCTGCGGGAACAGCAGCTCGAGCGGAATATTGACCTCGCCATTGATCGTGTAGTTGTTCAGCACAGAGGTCGAGCGGCCGGTGGGCGTGCTGATGCTGCCCTCGCTGGATCCCGCCAGGCCCTCGTTCAGCCGCTTGTTCTGCGTGCCCTCGTAGAGAAGCATCAGGCGGGTGTCGAAATTCTCGAAGGTGCCGCGATGCGTCAGCGAGCTGGTGTAGCGCTCCAGGACGTTGGTCTCGGCGCCCTCATTCGCCAGCCGCTCCAGGAGGTCCGAGCCGGAGGCGCTGACAGCGCGGTCGCCGGCATAGATGTTGCCCTGGCGGCTGTAGCCGAGCTGGAGCTCCAGCACCTGCTGCGGCGTGATGTCCCAGCGCAGCAGCCCGTCGATGTCGCGGTTCTCGACACCTTCCCGGCCCGCCGGCGGCACCGCATCGGCCGCGGCGCCGGCGCCGATCGCCGCCTCGCGGTTCAGATCGAGGGAATCCGCATCGGTGCGGTTGAAGTTGCCGAAGAGGCGGAAGGAGAAGTTTTCCATCAGCGGACCGGCCAGGTTGAAGCCGACGCGCTTGGTATCGCCCTCGTCACGGTCCTCCGGCTGCTCCGTGTAGAGGGTGACGGAGCCGCTGAGCTTGTCGGTCGGGGCCTTGGTGATGATGTTCACCACGCCACCCGCCGCGCCGGAGCCGTAGCGCGCCGCGGCGGGACCGCGGATGACCTCGATCCGCTCGATCGCCTCGGCCGGCACCCAGTTCGAATCGCCGCGCGTGTTGCGCTCGCCGCTGCGGCCCATGCGCGTCGAGTTGCGGCTGCGGACCGGCTTGCCGTCGATCAGGATCAGCGTGTTCTCCGGCCCCATGCCGCGCAGGTCGATCTGGCGGTTGTTGCCGTACTGGCCGGAGGAGGAATTCCCGGTGAGGTTCACGCCCGGCATCCTGCGGACGATCTCGGAGATGTCGTTCACCGGCGGGCTGAGGCGGATGTCGCGCTCGGTGATGACCGAGACACCCGGCGCCTGCTTCAGCTCCTGCTCGGCGGTGGCCACGACATTGACCTCCGGCAGGGCCATGGCACCGCTGTCCTGGGCGCGGGCGGGGCTGATCGCATGGCCCAGGAGCGCGGCACCGGCGAGGAGGGCGAAGGGCGAGGCGGAGCCCGCCAGAGAAGAACGTCTGCGCACGGCTGATCTCATTCAAGATTGATAATCATTCTCACCATTGCAGGAGTTTCATATTCGGGCAAGATGGCTTGGCAAACTATTCGCCACCACAAGCGTTCCGGGCGCAAAAAAAGCCCCGCCTGAGGCGGGGCCCTGTCCGTCCGGAGAACGAGGCGAGACGCTTCAGGCGGCGTAGCGCGCCATGGACAGGTCGGCATGCTCGATGTTCGGCCGCTGGCCGCTGACCAGATCCGCCGCCAGCCGGCCGCTGCCGCAGGACATGGTCCAGCCCAGCGTGCCATGGCCGGTGTTGAGGAACAGGCTCGGGAAGCGGGTCGGGCCGATGATCGGCGTGCCGTCCGGCGTCATTGGCCGCAGCCCGCACCAGAAGATGGCGCGTGCCGGGTCGCCGCCCTGGGGATAGAGGTCGGTCACGGAATGCAGCAGGGTCTGCCGCCGCTCCTCGTGCAGGCTGGTGTCGTAGCCGGCGATCTCCGCCGTGCCGCCGACGCGGATGCGGTCGCCGAGCCGGGTGATGGCGATCTTGAAGGTCTCGTCCATCACGGTCGAGACCGGCGCCGCGGCATCGTCCACCACCGGCAGGGTGATGGAATAGCCCTTCACCGGATAGACCGGGATGCGCAGGCCGAGCGGCGCCAGCAGCTTCGGCGAGTAGCTGCCGAGCGCCAGCAGGTAGCGGTCGGCGGTCAGCGTGCCGGCGCCGGTGACGACCCCGGTGATGTCACCGCCCTCCGTCACCAGGCGCTCGATCGGCGTGCCATAGCGGAAGACAACCCCCTGCCCCTCGCAGATCGCCGCCAGGCGCTGGGTGAAGAGATGCGCGTCGCCGGTCTCGTCCTGCGGCAGCCGCAGCCCGCCCACGAACTTCTCCCGCACCCGCCCGAGCGCCGGCTCGGCGCCGACGCAGCCGGCGGCGTCCAGCACCTCATAGGGCACGCCGTACTGCTCCAGCACGCGCAGGTCGCCGCCGATATGGTCGAGCTGAGATTGCGTCCGGAAGAGCTGCAGCGTGCCCCGCTCCCGCCCGTCATAGGCGATGCCGGTCTCGGCGCGGAGGTCGGCCAGGACATCGCGGCTGTAGTCGGCGACGCGCACCATGCGGGACTTGTTGGTGCGGTAGGCCGCCTCCGTGCAGTTGCGCAGCATCTGCCACATCCAGGACCACTGCGCCGGGTCGAGGCGCGGCCGGACCACCAGCGGGCTGTGCTTCATGGTCATCCACTTCAGCGCCTTGAGCGGGATGCCGGGCCCGGCCCAGGGCGAGGAATAACCGAAGGAGACCTGGCCGGCATTGGCGAAGCTGGTCTCCAGCCCGGCCCCCGGCTGGCGGTCCACCACCGTCACCTCATGCCCTGCCCTGGCCAGGTAATAGGCCGAGGTCACGCCGACCACGCCGGCACCGAGAACGAGGACCTTCATCGCGACCATGCTCCGCCGCGCCACCGCCGCAGGCGCGATGACGACCATGCGCGATGCTAGGGCCGGAAGCCGGGGCAGGTGCTTGCTAAGGTTGCGTGAAGATGCGAAGGCAGCGGGTCCTCCTCGAATTTTCTGCGAATCTTTCGAAGATCATGCCGAATTCCGCCCTCGACGCCCTGGACCGGAAGCTGCTCCGCCTGCTGCGCGCCGACGGCCGGATGAGCAACGCCGCCCTGGCCGCCGCCATCGGCCTTTCGCCCTCGGCCTGCCTGCGGCGGTTGCGGATGCTGGAGGCCTCGGGCGTCATCCGCGGCTATACCGCCATCATCGAGGAGCCCGCGCCGCAGGCACGCAGCGTCGTCATCGTGCAGATCACCCTGGAGAAGCAGACCGAGGAGGCCTTCAACCGCTTCGAGGCGGCGGTGCGGCGCTGCCCGGAGGTCTGCGAGTGCTACCTGATGACCGGCGCCGCAGACTATCAGCTCCGTGTCGAGGCGCGTGATGCCGCGGATTACGAGCGCATCCACAAGGAGCAGCTCTCCCGCATGCCGGGCGTCGCGCGTATCCAGTCGGCCTTCGCCATCCGCACCGTGGTGCATGGCGCCGCCCCGGCCTGGGTGGAAGGCTGAGGACCAGCGCTGGCACGGCCGTTGCTTAAGCTCCGTTGCATCCAAGGCAGGGGATTCAAGCTCCGTGATGAAGCATCGCCTCGCGGCCGTCATCCTGGCGGCATCGGTTGTGACCGGAACCGGCGGCGCCCTGGCGCAGGCACCCCAGAAGGTGCTGCGCATCGCCATGACCGCCTCCGACGTACCGACCACCACCGGCATGCCGAACAACGGCTTCGAGGGGCTGCGCTTCCTCGGCTACCCGATCTTCGAGGCGCTGGTGCTGTGGGATCTCGCCAGCGCCGACCGGCCGGCCACGCTGCGCCCGGGCCTGGCCGAGAGCTGGCGGCAGGACCCGGCGGATGGCCGCAAATGGCGCTTCACCCTGCGCCAGGGTGTCCGCTTCCATGACGGCACGCCCTTCGATGCCGATGCCGTCATCTGGAACATGGACCGCTTCTTCCGGGACGGCGCGCCGCAGATGGAGGCGGCCGGCGCCGCCATCGTGCGCGGCCGCGTCTCCGGCATGGCGGGCTACCGCAAGATCGACGACCGCACCGTGGAGTTCGAGACGGTCCGCCCCCTCTCCTATTTTCCCTATCTCTCCACGCTCTTCCTCTTCGCCTCGCCGAAGTCCTGGGAGGATGCCGGGCGCGACTGGGCGAAGGTGGCGCAGAGCGGCGCCGCCGGTACCGGCCCCTTCCGCATCGCCCGCTTCACGCCGCGCCAGAGCGTCGAGCTGGAGCGCAACCCGGACTACTGGGACAAGGCGAACGCGCCGAAGCTCGACCGCATCCTGCTGTTGCCCATTCCGGAGGCGAACACCCGCCTCGCCGCCCTGCGCAGCGGGCAGGTGGACTGGATCGAGGTGCCGCCCTCGGATGGCATCCCCTCGCTGAAGCAGGCCGGCTTCAAGGTCGTCACCAACTCCTATCCGCATGTCTGGCCCTGGGTCTTCGCCGCCGGCAAGCAGGGCACGCCGGTCGCCGATGTCCGCGTGCGGCAGGCGCTGAACTACTGCGTGGACCGCGAGGCGCTGGTGGCCCTGCTGAACGGCACGGCGGAGCCGGCGGTGGGCTTCTACAACGCCTCCAACCCGCTCTTCGGCAAGCCGGGCAACGCCTATCGCCTGGACCCGGAGCGCGGCAGGGCGTTGCTGGCCGATGCCGGATACACGGCGCAGAAACCGCTGAAGCTCACCGTCGGCATCTCCACCTCCGGCTCGGGCCAGATGCTGCCCCTGCCGATGAACGAGCTGGTGCAGGAGTCGCTCCGCGAGCATTGCGGCGTGCAGGTCGAGTTCCGCACCGTCGAGTGGAACACGCTCCTGGCCGGATTGCGCAACCCGCCGGAGAGCCCCGCTTGGCTCGGGGCCGACGCCCTGAACATCTCGCTCGTCTCCTCCGATCCCTCGGCCATGGCGCGCTGGTTCCTGGCCGCCAATGCCGCGCCGAACGGCTCCAATGCCGGGCGCTGGAACGATCCGGGCTTCGAGAAGGCCTTCGCCGAGGTCGAGACCGCCACCGATCCGGCGCGGGCCGCGGCGGCGCTGACACAGGCGCATGAGCGCATCGTCGACGACGCGCCCTGGCTCTTCATCGTGCACGACCTCAACCCCCGCGCCATGTCGGGCAAGGTGACCGGCTTCGTCTCCGCGCAATCCTGGTTCCAGGACCTGGCCCGGGTCGACGTGAAGTGACCGCGCTGCATTTCGAGACCCTGGCCGGGCTGTCGGGGCTGATCGAGGCCGGGCGGCTCTCCCCGGTCGAGCTGGCCCGGCACTGCATCGCCCGCGTCAGGGCGCTGGACGGGCAGCTCAACAGCACCCTCCTGCTGCTGGAGGAGCAGGCGCTGGCCGAGGCCCGCGCCGCCGAGGCGGAGATCGCCGCCGGCCGCCGGCGCGGGGCGCTGCACGGCATCCCGATCGGGCTGAAGGATCTCTACGAGACCGCCGGCATACCCACCACCGGCCATTCCGCGCTGTTCCGCGAGCACGTGCCGGCGCGGGACGCGACCGCGGTGGCCAGGCTGCGCGCGGCCGGCGCCACCATCCTGGCCAAGCTGGCCACCTGGGAGTTCGCCATCGGCGGCTCCTCCTTCGACCTCCCCTGGCCGCCGGCGCGCAATCCCTGGGACCCTTCGCGCGACCCCACCGGCTCCTCCACCGGCTCGGCCGTCGCCGTCGCCGCCGGGCTGATGCCGGGCACGATGGGCACCGACACCGGCGGCTCGATCCGCATGCCGGCCGCCTGGTGCGGCATCGCCGGGCACAAGCCGACCTACGGGCTGGTCAGCCGCGCCGGGGTGCTGCCGCTCGCCGTCTCCCTCGACCATGCCGGGCCGATGGCCTGGACCGCCGAGGACTGCGCGCTGATGATGGAGGCGCTCTGCGGCCACGACCCGCGCGACCCGGCCAGCGCCGCGGTGCCGGCGCCGGATTTCCGCGGCGCCATCGCCGAGGGGCGGGACCGGGGCCTGGCCGGGCTGCGCGTCGGCGTGGTGCGGCACTTCTACGAGACCGACCTGCCCTGCGAGCCGGAGGTCCACGCGGCGACGGAAGCCTCGCTCGCCGCCCTGCGGGCGCTGGGCGCCTCGGTGCGTGACGTCACCCTCTCGCCGTTCGGCGACTATGCCGTGGCGGGGATGGTGATCTCGCGCGCCGAATCCTTCGCCCTGCATGCCGAATGGCTGCGCGCCACGCCGGAGCTCTACGGCGAGTACGGCCGCCGGCGGCTGATGGCCGGCGCCTTCCTCTCGGCGGCGGACTACATCAACGCCCAGCGCCAGCGCGGCCGGCTGCTGGCCGAGATGACGGCGGCGATGCGGGATGTGGACGTTCTGGTCATGCCCTCCTCCCGCCAGACCGCCGGCCCGCTCGGCGAGGAGAGCATGCTGCACGGCACCGCGCCGTTCTATGCGCGGCCCTTCAATCTCACCGGCTTCCCCGCCGTCTCCGTCTGCAACGGCTTCTCGGCGGAAGGCCTGCCGATCGGCTTCCAGATCGGCGGCCGGCCCTTCGAGGATCACCTCGTGCTGAAGGTGGGCGACGCGCTGGAGCGCGCCCTGGGCACGCGAGGCCGGCGCCCGGCCCTGGCCATGGGCGGCATGGAGGTCGTGGCATGACACGGGACATCGAGGCTTTCCGTCAGCGCCTCGCGGCGCTCGGCCTGCGGCTGCCGGAGGCCGAACTGCCGGCGATGATGCAGACCATCGTCGAGCTCGAGGCCGCCGCCCGCACCCTCCGCGTCGCGCGCGACCATGCCGAGGAGCCGGCCTGCTGCTTCCGCCTGCCGCCCCCCGGCTGAAAGGGCGGGCGGAGGGGGCCTCGCCCTAGCCCCGCCGCAGGCCGCCCCAGATCACCGCCAGGCGGTCGCCCAGCCCGCGCGGCGGCGGCGGTTGCGCCGAGTCCCAGCCCGGCGCCAGCATCCGCCGCAGGTCGCGTGCCGCGAGCCGCCCCGGC
>NZ_JBSXMU010000124.1:0-9079 GCF_054073225.1 Teichococcus aerofrigidensis | reverse complement strand
GACGCTGGTCGTCCGGCTCGGGCGCGCTGCGGGTCTCGGCGGGGGCCGGGGCGGTGGTGGCGGGGTGCGCCTCGGCCGCCGGCGGGGACTGCCCCTCGGCCTCTGCCTCGGGCGGCGGCGCGCTCTCCGCCTCCTTGTCCTTCTCGCGCCCGGTCAGCCGGGCCCAGAGATCGCGCAGGGCCATGGCTCAGCCCTCCCCGGCGGGGGCGGCGGCGAGCAGCCCCTCGGCATCGGCGCCCGTCACGCGCAGGCGCAGCAGCTGGCCATGCCGCGCCGCCGGCCCGCCGCACAGGCGCAGCGGGGCGAAGTGTTCGGTGTGGCCGCGATCGGGACCTTCCATCAGCACGGTTTCCTCCTGTCCCAATCGGGCCTGGTAGAAGCGGAGCGCGGCCGCCTGGCCGGCCTGGCGCAGCCGCGCGGCCCGCTCGCGGCGCAGGGCGGTCGGCAGTTGCGGCATGCGGGCGGCCGGCGTGCCGGGCCGTTCGGAATACGGGAAGACGTGCAGGAAGTGCAGCCCCATCCTCTCCACCAGCGCGAGGCTGGCGGCGAACTGCGCCTCGGTCTCGGTCGGGAAGCCGGCGATCAGGTCGGCCCCCAGCGCGAGGCCGGGCCGCAGCGCCCGCGCCCGGGCGGCGAGGGCGAGCGCCTGTTCCGGCGTGTGGCGGCGCTTCATCCGCTTCAGGATCAGCCCGTCGCCATGCTGCAGCGAAAGGTGCAGGTGCGGCATCAGGCGCGGCTCGTCGGCGAGCAGCCGCCAGAGATCGTCGTCGATCGCGGCCGGATCGAGCGAGGAGAGGCGCAGCCGGGGCAGTTCCGGCACCAGGGCCAGCAGGCGGCGCACCATCTGGCCCAGGCGCGGCCGGCCCGGCAGGTCGCTGCCATAGCTTGCGATGTCCACTCCGGTCAGCACCACCTCGCCGCAGCCGGCGCGGGCCAGGCCGCGCACCTCGCCGACGATGGCGCCGAGCGGTACGGAGCGCGAGGCGCCCCGCCCCTGGGGAATGACGCAGAAGGTGCAACGGTGGTCGCACCCCTGCTGCACCTGCACGAAGGCGCGGGCGCGGCCGGCGAAATCGGTCACCGGCCGAGGCGCGGGGGCCTCCGCCGCCGCGCCGGGCGTGGCCTCCAGCGCCCAGGTGGCGGGCGCGAGCTTCCCGCCATTGCCGATGACGCGGGCGACACCGGGCAGGGCGGCCCAGCGCGCCGGGGCGATCTCCGCGGCGCAGCCGGTGACGAGGATGCGGCGGTCCGGATGCTCCCGGGCGGCGCGGCGGATGGCCTTGGCGGCCTGCCGCTCGGCCTCCGCCGTCACGGCGCAGGTGTTGACCAGGATGACGCCGCTGTGCCCGGCCCGCAGCGCCAGCTCGCGCATGGCGACGCTCTCATAGGTGTTGAGCCGGCAGCCGAAGCTGAGCAGCTGGACCGGCTCGTCGCCCGCCGGGCGCGCCGGCGCCGCGCTCAAGGGGCCCCGCTCATGCCGGCCAGGCGTCGAGGTCGAGGGTGCCGAGGAAGGCGGTGGCGACCGGGCCGCCCATCAGCACCCCGCCCTCCAGCCGCCATTCGAGCATCAGGCTGCCCCCTGGCAGGTCGATCCGGGCACGCCGCCCGGCCAGGCCGCGGCGATGCGCGTTGACCAGCGTGGCGCAGGCGCCCGAGCCGCAGGCCAGCGTCGCGCCGGCGCCGCGTTCCCAGATCCCGAGGCGGATATGCTCGGGCGAGAGGATCTGCGCGAAGCCGATATTGGCGCGCTCGGGGAAGAGCGGGTGGTGCTCCAGCGCCGGGCCCAGCGCGCGCCAGTCCAGCGCGTCCAGATCCTCGACGAAGAAGGTGACGTGCGGATTGCCCATCGAGCAGGCGGCGGGATCGGCCAGGCCGGCGGATTCGAGGGGCAGATGCGCCGTGTCCATCGCCTCGGCCAGCGGCACGTCCTGCCAGCCGAGCAGCGGCGCGCCCATGTCGACGCGGATGCCGCCATCCGGCGCGCGCTCCGCCGGCAGGTCGCCGCGCACGGTGCGTACCACCACCTGGTCCCGCCCGGTCTCGGCCATCAGCAGGCTGGCGATGCAGCGCGTGGCATTGCCGCAGGCGCCGGCCTCGGAGCCGTCGGGGTTCCAGATGCGCATGAAGACGTCGGCGCCCGTGCCGGGCGGCTCCATGACGATGAGCTGGTCGCAGCCGATGCCCCGGTGCCGGTCGGCCAGGGCGGCGACGCGGGCCGGGGTGAGGGGCAGGGCGGCGGGACGGGCGTCGAGCACGACGAAGTCGTTCCCCAGCCCGTGCATCTTGCGGAACGGTGTGGACACGGCTGCCTATATAGGCGCGGCGTGGCGGCGGTGGAACCCGCGCGCCCGCCGCGCCCGCCTCACTCGCCAGCCGCCTCCAGCGTGCCGTACACCGCCTCGCGCACCGCATTGGCCGCCGGGCCGCCATTCACCCCGGTCTGCGTCATCACCACCGTGACGATGCGGTGGGCCGGATCGACGAAGAAGCCGGTGCCGTAGATGCCGCCCCAGCCATAGGTGCCCGGGCCCTGCCTGGTCTTCCCCGCCACCGGATCGGTCAGCACGGAGAAGCCGTAGCCGAAGGCATAGCCCGGGCCGCGCAGGTCGATCGGATAGGCGCCAGTCTGCGGCCGGGTCATCTCCGCCACCGTCTCCGGCTTCAGGATGCGCGCGCCGTCCAGCTCGCCGCCGCGCAGCAGCATGCGCGCGAAGCGGCCGTAGTCGCCGATGGTCGCGGTGGCGCCGGCGCCGCCGGAAGGATAGGCGGCGGCGCTGAAGGCGCGGTTCGGATCGGCCGTCCAGGTGCCGCCCGAGAGCGGGTAGGGCACCACCTGCGGGCTGGCCATCGGCCGCAGCGTCCCCGCCGCATCCGGATAGAGCGCCGTGACCATGCGCGGCCGGGCGCTCTCCGGCACGTGGAAGGCGAAGCTCCCGAGGCCGAGCGGCGTGGCGATGTGCCGGGCGACATAGGCGTCGAGCGGCTCGCCGCTGGCGCGGGTGACGATGGCGCCGAGCACGTCGGTGGCCAGGGAATAGTGCCAGCCGCTGCCGGGCTGCATGGCGAGCGGCGCCCGCGCGAGGCGGCGCATGTTGTCGTCGAGCGCGCGCCCGGGGGCCGCCAGCCCGTCATCCACGCCGAGGCGGCGATAGGCCTCGACCACGCCGGGCACGTTGAGGAAGGTGTAGGACAGGCCCGAGGTGTGGCGCAGCAGGTCGCGCACGGTGGGCTGGCGCGCGGCGGGCACGGTGCGGTCCCGCGCGGCGGCCCCGGCCCGGCCGCCCGTCTGCCCGCCTGCCTGGGGCGCGCGGACGCGGAGGTTGCGGAACTCCGGCAGCCAGCGGCCGACCGGATCGTCCAGCCCGATCCGGCCCTGCTCGACCAGCTGCATCACCGCGACCGAGGTGAAGGGCTTGGTCATGCTGGCCAGACGGAACAGGCTGTCCGGCGCCGGCGGCGTGCCGTTGCCGGGCGCGGTCTCGCCGGCGCTGCCGCTGTAGAGCACCGTGCCGTCCTCGCGCAGCACCAGCGCCGCGATGGCCCCGACCTTGCCGGATTGCACCTGCTCGCGCAGCGCCGCGTCGAGTACGGCCTGACGGGAGGCAGGGGGGGCGGTCGGGCTGGCGCAGGAGGAGAGCGCGAGGGCGGCCAGCGGCAGCAGCGCCGTGACGAGGCGGCGGCGGATGGGGAATGGCGGTGACATCGTGTCCTCCAGGCGAGATCTTTATCGGGGCGCGGCCTTCTCGGGGCGCGTTTCGTTTCGCCATCGTGCAGGCTGGCGCAAGGTCGGGATTACGGCAAGGCCCGCGCCACGCCGGCGGGAGGGGACAGGTACGGGGGAGCGCCCATGCCGGGCGCGCGGGGCAGCCCCCGCCGGCCGGGAAGGCCCGCCCCGGAGGCTTGTCTCGCGGGGCGGGTGACTGTATAGGCCCGCCTCCGCTATCCGCGCGTCCGGGCCTGTAGGGCATGCCCGGCCGCGGCTTCGTGTCCTGATTGTGACTTGACGGTTGCAATTGGGACTCCGATCTCAAGGAGACCGAAATGCCCAAGATGAAGACCAAGTCGAGCGTGAAGAAGCGCTTCAAGCTGACCGCCACGGGCCTGGTGAAGGCCGGCGTCGGCAACAAGCGCCACATGCTCACCGCCAAGACCAACAAGATGAAGCGGCAGAACCGTGGGACCTTCGTGCTGAACAAGCAGGACGGCGACACGGTGAAGCAGTGGATGCCCTACGGCTCGGCCCGGTAAGGTAAGGATCTGAACCATGGCTCGTGTCAAGCGCGGCGTCACCGCCCATGCCCGTCACAAGAAGGTCCTGAAGCTCGCCAAGGGCTATGTGGGCCGGTCCTCCACCGGCTACCGCCCCGCGCTCGAGCGGGTCGAGAAGGCGCTGCAGTACGCCTATCGCGACCGCCGGGTGAAGAAGCGCGAGTTCCGCGGCCTGTGGATCCAGCGCATCAACGCGGCCGTGCGCGAGCATGGCCTGACCTACTCGAAGTTCATCGCCGGCCTGAAGGCGGCGAACATCGAGCTGGACCGCAAGGTGCTGGCCGCCATCGCCTTCGATGACGCCGCCTCCTTCGGCGCCCTGGTCGAGAAGGCCAAGGCGGCGCTGCCGGCTTCCGCCGAAGCGTGATCTCCGCCCCCGCCTGGGCGGGGGAGTGAGGACAGAGCCGCCGCCGCCCGGGTGAGAGCCCGGGCGTCCGGCGGCTTTTTTCGTATCGGGCTTCCGAGACCCGGCGACGGATGGGACCGAGTGACATGACCGATGACCTGGCTGCCCTGCGGGCGGAGACCGAGGCGGCGCTGGCGGCGGCGGGCGACCTGCGCGCGCTCGATGCCGTGCGTGTCGCGACCCTGGGCAAGAGCGGCAGCCTGACCGCGCTGCTGAAGGGGCTGGGCGCGGTGGCGCCCGAGGCGCGCAAGGAGCGCGGCGGCGCCGTGAACCGCCTCAAGGGCGAGCTGGAGCAGGCCTTCGAGGCCCGCCGCCTGGTGCTGGAGGAGGCCGCGCTGGAGGCCCGCCTCGCCGCCGAGCGGATGGACGTGACCCTGCCGCCCCGCCCCCACCCGCCGGCGGGCGCCGAGGCCGGGGCCATCCATCCCATCGCCCGCACGGTGGAGGAGCTGACGGCGATCTTCGGCGCCATGGGCTTCGGCGTGGCGGAGGGGCCGGACATCGAGGGCGACTGGTTCAACTTCGGGGCGCTGAACATCCCCGACCACCATCCCGCCCGGCAGGACCACGACACCTTCTACCTGCCGGCCACGGCGGGCGGCTCGCGGCCGGTGCTGCGCACCCACACCTCGCCGGTGCAGATCCGCACCATGCTCTCCCAGGAGCCGCCGATCCGCGTCATCGTCCCCGGCCGCACCTGGCGCGCCGATCACGACGCGACCCATTCCCCGATGTTCCATCAGGTCGAGGGGCTGGTGATCGACCGCGGCATCACCCTGGCGCATCTGAAGGGCTGCCTGATCGACTTCCTGCGCGCCTTCTTCGGCATCCGCGACCTGCCGGTGCGTTTCCGCTCCTCCTACTTCCCCTTCACCGAGCCCTCGATGGAGGTGGATATCGGCTGGAACCGCAGGACCGGCGAACTGGGCAAGGCCCAGGGGGGAGGCAACGACTGGCTGGAGATCCTGGGCTCCGGCATGGTGCATCCCCGCGTCCTGGCCAATTGCGGCATCGACCCGCGCGAGTGGCAGGGCTTCGCCTTCGGCATGGGGATCGAGCGCATCACCATGCTCAAGCACGGCATCCCCGACCTCCGGCCATTCTACGAAAGCGACATCCGCTGGCTCCGGCACTACGGGCACAGCCCGCTCTCCCCGGCCTCCCTGGCGGAAGGGGTGTGAGACGATGAAGTTCTCCCTGTCCTGGCTGAAGCGGCACCTCGAGACCGAGGCGACGCTGGAGCGGATCACCGCCACCCTCAACAGCATCGGCCTGGAGGTGGAGGGCGTCGAGGACCGGGGCGCGGCGCTGGCGCCCTTCCGCATCGCCCATGTCGTCGAGGCCACGCAGCACCCGAATGCCGACCGCCTGCGCGCGCTGAAGGTCGATGACGGCTCCGGCACGCTGCTCTCCGTGGTCTGCGGCGCGCCCAATGCCCGCGCCGGCATGAAGGGCGTGCTGGGCCTGCCCGGCGCCGTCGTCCCCGGCTCCGGCATCACGCTGAAGGTGGGCGAGATCCGCGGGGTGAAGAGCGAGGGCATGATGTGCTCCGCCCGCGAGCTCGGCCTCGGCGAGGATCACGACGGCATCCTCGACCTGCCGGCCGACGCGCCGGTGGGCGCCGCCTACGCCGCCTGGGCCGGGCTCGACGATCCGGTGGTGGAGATCTCGGTCACGCCGAACCGGGGCGATGCGCTCTCGGTGCGCGGCATCGCCCGCGACCTCGCCGCCGCCGGGCTCGGCCGGCTGCTGCCCTTCGCGCCGGAGACGGTGCCGGGCGTCTATCCCGCGCCGTTGCGCTGGGTGATCGAGGACCGCGAGGCCTGCCCCTGGGTGCTGGGCCGCGCCGTGCGGGGCCTGCGCAACGGCGCCTCGCCGCAATGGCTGCGCGACCGGCTGACCGCCATCGGCCTGCGTCCGATCAACGCCCTGGTCGACATCACCAACTTCTTCACCTTCGACCTCGGCCGGCCGCTGCATGTCTTCGATGTCGCCAAGGTGAAGGGCGACACCCTGGTCCTGCGGCGCGGCCGGGAGGGCGAGAGCTTCCTGGCGCTGAACGGCAAGGAGGTCTCGGTCACGCCGGAGGACTGCGTCATCGCCGATGCCGCGGCGGTGGAATCCCTGGCCGGCATCATGGGCGGCGAGCATTCCGGCTCGGACGAGGGCACCACCGAGGTCTTCATCGAATGCGCCCTCTTCGATCCGGTGCGCATCGCCCTCTCCGGCCGGCGGCACGGGCTGCGCTCCGACGCGCGGCAGCGCTTCGAGCGCGGCATCGACCCCGCGCTGCTGCCCGACGCGCTGGAGGCGGCGACGGCGATGGTCATCGCGCTCTGCGGCGGCGAGGCCTCGGAGATCGCCGAGGCGGGGGCCGAGCCGTCCTGGCGGCGCGAGGCCAGCCTGCGCTTCGAGCGCATCGCCGGCCTGGGCGGCGCCGAGATCGCGCCCGAGGCGGCGGTGGCGACGCTGGAGCGGCTGGGCTTCGGCGTGCTGTCGCGCGACGCGGAGCGGGTGACGGTCTCCGTCCCCCCCTGGCGCAACGACATCGCGGCGATGGGCGCGGAGGCCCTGGTCCAGGCGCCCGGCCTGCCGGAGGCCAAGGCGCGCGCCGCCGCCGAGGGCCGCGCCGCCATCGAGCCGGAATGCGACCTGCTGGAGGAGGTGCTGCGCATCCACGGGCTGGACCGCATCCCGCCCGCCTCGCTGCCGGTCGCCTCGCCGGTGCCGCTGCCCTCCCTGACGCCACGCCAGGCGCGGGCCGGGCTGGCGCGGCGGGTGCTGGCGGCGCGCGGGATGCTGGACTGCGTCTCCTTCGGCTTCCTCGACCGCGCCACGGCGGCGCGCTTCGGCGACGTGCCGGAGCGGTTGCGGCTGGAGAACCCGATCGCCGCCGATCTCGACCAGATGCGCCCCACCCCCCTGGCCAGCCTGGCCCTGGCCGCCGCGCGCAACCAAGCGCCCGGCAGGCCCGACCTCGCGCTCTGCGAGCTGGGCGGCGCCTATGCCGATGCCGCGCCCGAGGGCCAGGCGCTGCTCGCCGCCGGTCTGCGCGCCGGCGCCACGCCGCGTCACTGGGCCGAGCCCTCGCGGCCGGTGGACGCGATGGACGCCAAGGGCGATGCGCTGGCGGTGCTGACGGCGCTCGGCGTGCCGATGGCGGCGCTCAGCGTCACCGCCGATGCGCCGGCGCATTATCATCCCGGCCGTTCCGGCGTGGTGCGGCAGGGGCCGAGGATGGTGCTGGCCCGCTTCGGCGCGCTGCATCCCAGGCTCTGCGCCGCGCTCGGCCTCGCGGGCGCGGTGGTCGGCTTCGAGGTCTTCCTCGACGCCATCCCGGAGCCGAAGCGCCGGAAGAAGGGCCTGCCCGACCTGCCCGCCTTCCAGCCGCTGCGGCGCGACTTCGCCTTCCTGGTCGATGCCGCCGTGCCGGCCGAGGCGCTGCTGCGCGCCGCGCGCGGCGCCGAGCGCGAGCTGATCGCCGAGGTGTCGCTGTTCGACCGCTATGCCGGAGAGAAGCTGCCCGAGGGCAAGGTCTCGCTGGCGCTGGAGGTGGTGCTGCAGCCGCGCGCCGCCAGCCTGACCGATGCCGAGATCGAGGCGGTGGGGGCGAGGATCGTCGCCGCCGTGGGCAAGGCGACCGGCGCGACGCTGCGCGGCTGAGGCGGCGGGGGGCCACGCGCTCCCCGCCGTCAGCGGCGGCCGAACATCCTCTCGAACTCGGCGCGGCCGAGGCGCAGCCAGGTCGGCCGACCATGGCTGCAGGTGCCGGCACGCGGCGTCGCCTCCATCTGGCGCAGCAGCGCGTCCATCTCCTCCGGCTTCAGGCGCCGCCCGGCGCGGATCGAGCCATGACAGGCCAGCCGCGCCACGGCCATGTCGAGCCGCCGTTCCAGCGCCGTGCTGTCCTCCCATTCCGCCAGCTCGGCGCAGAGGTCGCGCAGCAGCGGCGCCGGGTCGGGATTGCCGAGCAGGGCCGGCATGGCGCGCACCAGCGCGGCGCCGGGGCCGAAGCCCTCCAGCTCCAGCCCCAGCCGCTCCAGCAGCGGCGCCGCCTCCAGCAGGCGGGCGAGGTCCGTGGCCGGCAGATCGACCACGGCGGGCAGCAGCAGGGGCTGGCGGCGCACCTCGCCCTCCAGGAGCTGCGCCTTCAGCGCCTCATGCGTCAGCCGCTCATGCGCCGCGTGCTGATCGACCAGCACCAGCGCGCCATCCGGCGCCTCGGCCAGGATGTAGGTGTCCATCAGCTGCGCCAGCGGGCGGCCCAGGGGCCTGTCGCCGGCGGGCGCCTCCCGGACGGGGATCCGGCCCCCGGCGGCCGGCGCGGCCGGCCAGGAGGAGGGCGGCGGCAGGCGCAGGCCCGGCTGCCAGGGCGGAGGCATGGGCGGCGGCGCCAGGCCGGGC
>NZ_JBSXMU010000123.1:0-9138 GCF_054073225.1 Teichococcus aerofrigidensis | reverse complement strand
GCGGCGGGCTCGGCGGCGTCGGCCGCGCCTCGGGCGTCGCCGGCTGGTTCACCGTGGGATTGGGCTCGGGCTCCGGGGCGGGCGGCGCCGGCATCGGCAGGGGCGCGGGCGCCTGGGCGAGCTGGGGCGCATCCGGCGTCACCAGCTCGACCGGGATCGCTTCCTGCGGCGGCGGCAACTCCCGCCCGGGAAGCTGGAACAGGAGCAGCAGACCGACCAGCGCGTGCAGCGCCGCCGAGATGCCGCCCCAGAATCGCAGGCCATGCGGGGCCATGAGGAGGTCCGTCCGGTCCCGTCTCAGCGCCGCGGCTGCGCGGGCGCGGGCGCCTGCCCGGGCTGCGCCGCCGGGGTGCCGGAGGGGGCGCCGGAGGGGGCACCGGAGGGCTGTTCGGCCAGCAGCGCCACCTTGGTGAAGCCGGCGGAGGAGACAGTGCCCATGACCTCCATCACCCGGCCGTAATTGATGCCGCGGTCGCCGCGCACGAAGATGCGCCGCTCCGGCGCGCCGGCCGGCTGGGATTCCATGATGGCGCGCAGCTGCGGCACCAGGTTCTCCAGCGGCACCTCGCTCTCCTGCACGAAGATCCGGCCCTCGGCATTGACCGAGATGGTCAGCGGCTCGGTCTCCTGGTTCAGCGCGCTGGCGCTGGTCTTCGGCAGGTCGATCGGCACGCCGACCGTCATCAGCGGCGCCGCGACCATGAAGATGATCAGCAGCACCAGCATGACGTCCACCAGCGGCGTCACGTTGATCTCGGCCATGGCGCGGTAGCGGCCGCGCCGGCCCGGGCCGCCCGGCCCTCCGCTGGACATCGCCATGGCGTCAGCCCCGCTCCTCGGCCTGGCGCGACAGGATGGCGCCGAACTCGGCCGCGAAGCCCTCCAGCCGGCTGGCGAAGCGCGCCAGGTCGGTGGTGATCTTGTTGTAGGCGAGCACCGCCGGAATGGCGGCGACCAGCCCGATGGCGGTGGCGAAGAGCGCCTCGGCGATGCCCGGCGCGACCACGGCGAGGTTGGTGTTCTGCATCCCCGCGATGGCCGAGAAGCTGTTCATGATACCCCAGACGGTGCCGAACAGGCCGATGAAGGGGGCCACCGAGCCGACCGAGGCCAGGAACACCATCCAGCGCTCCATGCGGTCCATCTCCCGCTGGATGGCGACGTTCATCGCCCGCTCGGCGCGCTGCTGCACACCGGCGAGATGGCCGGTCTCGCCCTCGGGCCGGGCGGCGCTGCGCTGCCACTCGCGCATCGCCGCGCCGAACACGGCGGCGATCGGGTGAGTCGGGCGCTCGCCCTCCTGCTGCTGCAGGGCATCGAGACTGCCACCGGACCAGAACCGGTCCTCGAAGGCATCGGCGGCACGGTTCACCCGCCGGATGGTCGTGATCTTCTCGAAGACGATCGCCCAGACCCAGACGCTGGCCAGCAGCAGCCCGATCATGACCGCCTTGACCACCCAGTCCGCCTGCAGGAACAGGCTCCAGAGCGAAAGATCGTGTGCCATCTGACCGAGGTTCGACGCGCTCACGCTGTCACCCACGGCAATCTCCTTCTATCGCCTCCGGCCGCTTCAGGCCGGGGCAGGTCCATCGTCCAGCGCCGCGCGGAAGGCGCCGCGCCAGGGCTCGGGGACGGCCACCGGGCGCATCCCCTCGGCGCGCACGCAGACCAGCCCCACCCGCAACGCCGCCTTCACCCCGCCCGCCTCGTCCAGCACCCGCTGTTCCAGATCGACGGACGCGCCGCCGAAGCGGAGAATCCGGGTTTCCACAACCAGGGGTTCGTCCAGCCGGGCGGGGGCCACATACTCCACTTCCATGCGCCGCACCACGAGCAACGAAGCGTGACGTTGAATCATAAGTTGATGCGGCAAGTTTATGGCACGCAACGATTCCGTCCGCCCGCGTTCTGCCCAACGCAGATATGTCGCGTGGTAGGCGATGCCGCCGGCATCCGTGTCCTCGAAATAGACCCGGACCGGAAAGCGGTGCGGCCAGACCGCAGCAGGGGGCGCCTCTGCCATCAGAGGTTGTCCCGCAGGAGGTCGGCCTGGGTGCCCGCCGGCGGCGCCATGCCCAGATGCCGCCAGCCGGGTTCGCCCAGAACCCGCCCGCGCGGCGTCCGCAGCACGAAGCCCTCCTGGATCAGATAGGGCTCGACCACCTCCTCCAGCGTGTCGCGCCCCTCGGCCAGGGCGGCGGCCAGGGTCTCGACGCCGACCGGCCCGCCATGATGGTGCTCGGCGATGCGGCGGAGATAGCGGCGGTCCATCGAATCGAGGCCCTTCGCATCCACCTCCAGCCGGTTCAGCGCGCCATCGGCCATGGCGCGGTCGGCGTGGTGGCCGGAGACCAGGGCGAAATCGCGCACCCGGCGCAGCAGCCGCCCGGCGATTCGCGGCGTCCCGCGCGAGCGGTTGGCGATCTCCTCCGCCCCTTCCGCGCTCAGCTCGAAGCCGAGCTTCTGCGCCCCCCGCCGGACGATCAGCAGCAGCTCGGCCGGTGTGTAGAACTGAAGTCGGAGCGGGATGCCGAAGCGGTCGCGCAGCGGCGTCGCCAGCAGCCCGGCCCGCGTCGTGGCGCCGACCAGGGTGAAGGGCGGCAGGTCGATCCGCACGGTGCGCGCCGCCGGCCCCTCGCCGATGATCAGGTCGAGCTGGAAATCCTCCATCGCCGGATAGAGCGTCTCCTCCAGCGCCGGCTGCAGCCGGTGGATCTCATCGACGAAGAGCACGTCGCGCGGCTGCAGGTTTGTCAGGATGGCGGCGAGGTCCCCGGCCCTCTGCAGCACCGGGCCCGAGGTGGCGCGGAAGCCCACGCCGAGCTCGCGCGCCACAATCTGCGCCAGCGTGGTCTTGCCGAGGCCCGGCGGGCCGTGCAGCAGCACATGATCCAGCGCCTCGCCCCGCGCCTTCGCCGCCTGGATGAAGACGGCGAGGTTCTCGCGCAGCGCCTTCTGGCCGGTGAAGTCGTCCAGCACCTGCGGGCGGAGGGTGGCCTCGGCGGCATCCTCCTCGCCCCGCTGCGGGTCCAGCACCCCCTCGCTCCTCGACGGGCCGCTCATGACGGGCGCCCGGACGGCAGATGGATCATCGCGGCGCCAACTCCTTCAGGGCCTCGCGGATCAGCGGCTCCAGCGCCGCCCCCTCGCCCAGCCGCTCGGCCACGCGGGCGACGGCGGCGCCGGCCTCGGGCCGCTTCCAGCCCAGATTGGTCAGCGCCGAGATGGCCTCGGCCACCGCCTTCTCGGCCGGCGGCAACTGCGCCGCGACGGCCACGGTGCCGGGCGAGACGCCGGGCCCGGTCGGCATCGCGCCGACCTTGTCGCGCAGCTCCGCCACCAGCCGCGCGGCGAGCTTGGCGCCCACCCCCGGCGCCCGGCTGAGCGCCCCGCGGTCGCCCGCCATCAGCGCCCGCGCCATGTCAGCCGGGGAGAGCGTCGAGAGCAGGGCTAGCGCCACCTTGGGGCCGACCCCCTGGATGGCGGTCAGCAGGCGGAACCAGTCGCGCTCCGCCGCCTCGGCGAAGCCGTAGAGGATGATGGCATCCTCCCGCACCACCGTCTCCACCAGCAGGGCGCCGGTGCCCGGGGGCTGCGGCAGGGCGGCCAGCGTGCGGGCCGAGCAGGCGACGAGATAGCCGACGCCGTTGACATCGAAGATGCAGCCGCCCTCGAAGGGCGTGTCCAGCCTGCCGGTCAGCTTGCCGATCATGCCGGCACATAGCCCTTCGCCAGCGCCAGCCGGCTGGCGCGGTGGTGCGCGTGGCAGATGGCGACGGCCAGCGCATCGGCGGCATCGGCCCGCCGCAGCGTGGCGCCGGGCAGCAGGCGGCGCACCATGGCCGAGACCTGCACCTTGTCGGCATGGCCGGTGCCGACCACGGCGCGCTTCACCTCCATCGCCTGGTACTCGGCGACCGGCAGGCCGGCCAGGGCGGGCGCCAGCAACACCACGCCGCGCGCCTGGCCGAGCTTCAGCGCCGCACCCGGGTTCTTGTTGACATAGGTGTGCTCCACCGCCGCCTCCTCCGGGCACCAGTGTTCCATCAGCGCGTTGAGCGCGCGGTGGATCTGGCAGAGCCGCTCCGCGAGGGACAGCGCCGTGTCGGTCGAGATCACGCCATCCGCCAGATGGCGCAGCCGGCTGCCATGGCTCTCCACCACGCCCCAGCCGGTGTGCTGGAGGCCGGGATCGAGGCCGAGCAGGCGGATGGCGCCCCCCATGCCCCGCGTCAGGCCGAGAGCTTCTGCAGCACGGCGTCGGGCACCTCGAAATTCGCCGTCACCGTCTGCACGTCGTCGTGCTCGTCGAGCACGTCGATCAGCTTCAGCACCGAGCGTGCCTTCTCCTCGTCCAGCTCGACCGTGACATTGGGCCGCCATTCCAGCTTGGCGCTTTCGGCCGGGCCGAACTTCTCCTCCAGCGCGTCGCGCACGGCGAAAAGATCCTCGATGGCGGTCAGGACCTCGTGCCCCTCCTCGCCGCTGGCGACATCCGCCGCGCCGGCCTCGATGGCGGCCTCGAGCATCGCCTCCGCATCCGCCGCATCGGCCGGGTAGCGCACCACGCCGTTTCGTTCGAACTGGAAGGAGACCGAGCCGGTCTCGCCCAGCGCGCCGCCATACTTGGAGAAGGCGGAGCGGATGTCGGAGGCGGTGCGGTTGCGGTTGTCGGTCAGCGTCTCGACGATGACGGCGACGCCGGCCGGGCCGTAGCCCTCGTAGCGCACCTCGACGTAATCCTCGCCCCCCGCCGCGCCCGTGGCCTTCTTGATGGCGCGGTCGATGGTGTCCTTGGTCATGTTCGCCACCCGCGCCGCCTGCACGGCCGAGCGCAGGCGCGGATTAGCCGCGGGGTCCGGCAGGCCCTGGCGGGCGCTGACCGTGATCTCGCGGATCAGCTTGGCGAAGACGCGGGCGCGCTTGGCGTCCTGCGCGCCCTTGCGGTGCATGATGTTCTTGAACTGGGAATGGCCGGCCACGCGATGCTACTCCGGGATTCTCGGGATGTTCCGGGCTTTGCGCGGAGCTATACCGCCGCCCGGCGCGGGATGCGAGGGGGCGCGGCCCGCCCCCCTACCCGCGGCGGCCACGCCTCCCCTTGATGGACAACGGGTGAACCGCACCTTACTGCAGTGCAATATCCAGGAGGCCTGCATGGAAACTCTTCCCTGGCGCGACACGCCCAGACGCTTCGGGCGCGTGAGCCGCATCCTGCACTGGGGCATGGCCGCGCTGTTCGCCTGGCAGTTCCTCGGGATGATCCTCAAGGTCACGCTCGGCCGGCATCCGGTGGCCGGCGTCTTTGTCGGCACGCATGCCTCGGTGGGCTTCCTGCTGCTGCTCCTGGTGCTGGCGCGGGGGAGCTGGGCCTTGTTCAACATGCGATGGCGGCCGCAGCCCGACCGGGGCTGGCTCGGCCACGCCGCCATGGCGGGCCACCTTGCCCTCTATGCGCTGATGCTCATCGTGCCGGCCCTGGCCCTGCTGCGCAGCTACGGCTCCGGCCGCGCCTTCGCCCCCTTTGGGCTTCCCCTCTTCCCCGGCTTCCAGGGCGGCCCGATCGGCTGGATGGTGGCGCCGGGCAACGCCCTGCACGGCTGGCTCGGCTGGACCCTGCTGGCGCTGATCGCCGGCCATGTCGCCATGGTGGTGCTGCACCGCTTTGTCTGGCATGACGAGGTGCTGTCCCGGATGGCCGGCGGTCCGCGCCGGGGTCGGGCACCCCGGCCCGACCTGGCCGGAACGCGCTGAGAAGGAAGAGGCCGCGCATGAACGACGCCACCCGTCCCGCCGCGGCGGCGGACCATCTGATCACCAGCCAGGAGGCGCTGCAGGCGCATTACGCGCCACCGCGCGAGCTGGTGATGAAGAAGGTGGCCGACCGGATCGACCCGCGCACGGCCCGCTTCATCGCGGCGAGCCCCTTCTGCGCCCTGGCCACCTTCGGCGCGCGCGGGCCGCATTGCACGCCGCGCGGCGACGCGCCCGGCTTCGTGGACGTGCTGGACGAGAAGACCCTCGCCCTGCCGGACCGGCGCGGCAACAACCGCATCGACGCGCTGCGCGACATCGTCGACAACCCCGCCCTGGCCCTGCTCTTCCTGGTCCCCGGCGCGGGCGAGACGCTGCGCATCGGCGGGCTGGGGCGGATCAGCACCAATCCGGCGCTGTGCGAGCGCTACGCGGTGCAGGGCCAGACGCCGGCCACGGTGCTGCTGATCGAGGTGCGGGAAGTGTTCATGCAGTGCCAGCGCGCCATCCTGCGCTCCCGCGTCTGGGGCGAGCGGGCCAAGCCGCAGGACCTGCCGAGCGCCGGCGAGCTGCTGGCCGCGCACACCGGCGGCCTCGTCGACGCCGCGGCCTATGACGCCGAGGCGGCGCCGCGGGTCGGCGCGACCCTCTACTGAGCCTCGGAAGCCTGAGCCTTAGAAGTGCGGCCGGGGGGGGGGCCCCCCCCCCCCCCCCCCCCCGCACCGGCGCCACCTCCTGCGCCAGGCCGGTGGCGTCGTCGGTGCGGACCAGGACGCCGCTGAGCGTCGCCGGCCCCTCGGCCGGAGCCAGCTTCTCCCCCGGCACCTTCTTCCAGAAGCGAAGCGCCGCGCCGCCCTTCTGCATGCCGATGACGCTGTCATAGTCGCCGCACATGCCGGCATCCGTCATGTAGGCCGTGCCCCCGGGCAGGATGCGATGGTCGGCGCTCGGCACGTGGGTGTGGGTGCCCACCACCAGGCTGACCTTGCCGTCGAAGCTGTGCGCCATGGCCATCTTCTCGCTCGTGGCCTCGGCATGGATGTCGATCATCGCCGCCTGCACCGTCCCGGCGGCGCCCAGGCTGTGCCGCGCCAGCTCGGCCTGCACGGCGCGGAAGGGATCGTCCAGCGGCTCCATGAACAGCCGGCCCATGGCGTTGATCACCAGCAGCTTCCGCCCGCCCGCGACCTCGACCACCGTGGCGCCGCGCCCGGGCGTGCCGGGCGGGTAGTTGAGCGGGCGGATCAGCCGTGGCTCGCCATCGATGAAGCCGATGATCTCCTTGCGGTCCCAGGAATGGTTGCCGAGCGTCAGCACATCCGCCCCGGCCGCCAGGAAGGCGCGCACCATGTCGGGAGAGACACCGAAGCCGTGGCTGGCGTTCTCGACGTTGACCACCACCGCATCGGCGGCGAGGCGCCGGCGCAGCTCCGGCAGGGCCGCGGTCAGCGCGTCGCGCCCGGAGCGGCCGACGACATCGCCGAGAAACAGGATCCGCACGTCACTCAAACCTTCTCGATGGGGATATAACCACGCTCGGTGGCGATGCCGGCCAGCGGCCGGTCATTGGGGCCGGCCGGCACCGACGCCACCTCCTGTGCCGTATAGCCGACGCCGATCGCGGTCGCCGCCGGCAGCGCGGCCAGGGTCCGGTCATAATAGCCGCCGCCATAGCCGAGGCGCAGGCCCCGGCGGTCGAAGGCCAGCAACGGCACCAGCAGCCAGTCCGGCACCGCCGTCCCGGCGCTCTCGGCAGGGACGGAGGTGCCGAAGCGGCCCGGCACCAGCGCCTCTCCCGGCCGCCACCGCCGGAAGAGCAGCGGCCGGCCGCGCGGCGGCGTGACCGGCAGGGCCAGA
This sequence comes from Teichococcus aerofrigidensis, assembly GCF_054073225.1. Lineage (NCBI taxonomy): Bacteria > Pseudomonadati > Pseudomonadota > Alphaproteobacteria > Acetobacterales > Roseomonadaceae > Roseomonas > Teichococcus aerofrigidensis. The sequence continues at coordinate 1,524 of NZ_JBSXMU010000123.1, read as the reverse complement.
ACATGCCCCCGGGCGGCGAGCGCGTGCAGCAGCGGCCGGATGTCGATCTCGGCGCCCATCGGCCAGAAGCCGCCGACCACGGCGCCGGGCGGCGGCGGGGCGGCCCGCAGCAGATGGCCGGCCAGGGCCTCGCCCGCCCCGGCATCGACCCCGGTATCGTCCAGGGCGTCGCGCCGTTCCAGGGCGCGGAGTCGCGCCGCCGCCTTCGCGCTTGCGAGCGACGGGGGGTCCGGCAGGCCGGCTTCGAGGGGGGAGGGAATGTTGCGCGGAGCCGCCATGGCCGTTGGCGTCTTATCCTCCTAAGGCCTGCTAGCGCAGGTGGGCGCCAGATAGCCGGACCACGATCCGGCCAGAGCCAGCTCCCGGAGGATGCTTATTGGCCCCAGGGATAAATTGCCTGACGCGCCCGACAGCCCCGCAACGGACATTTAGGGACGGTCGAGCGTCGCGGCAATGCCCTCGATCCGTTCCGCGAGCCGGCCGAGACGCTCGGCCAGGCGGGGATCGGCGGCGGGGGCGGCACCGGACTGGCCCGCCCGGGCCTGGGACAGCTCGACGCGCAGGTCATGGATCTCGTCGGCCAGCAGCAGGGCGGCCAGCAGCAGCAGGCGGCTCTCGCCGAACTGCCCGCCCATGGCGCGGATCGAGGAGACCCGCCGGTCGACATCCGCCGCGAGCGCGATCAGATGCCCCTCCTGGCCGTCCTCGCAGGAGACGGGATGGGTATAGCCGCCAACGCGAACCGTGACCTGACCCAAGCTCAGCTCTCCTTGTGCTCGTCGTCCGGCAGGCCGGGCGACGTCGTCTCATCCAGTCCCGGCCCGGCGGGCTCCGCCGGGGCCTCGGCCCCTTCCACCTCCGCCAGCGCGCCCCGCAGCCTCAGCAGCGCGTCGTCGAGCCGCGCGGAGAGCGCCGCCAGGGCCTCCGGCGGAACGCCGGGCGGCGCACCCGCCGCCGTGTCCAGCCGGCCCAGCACCGCCGCCAACCGCTCGACCGCCCGTTCCAGCCGTGCAGCGGCCTGATCCACCGCGTCGCTCATGCCGCCGCCTTCGCCCCAGCGTGATACCTCATGATGAAGGCTTTAAGCGGCGCAAGCATCCAGGGTCAACGGATGCCCGTCCGGCGGTGCTTCCGCCCGCCTTCCATCGGAGCCTGGAAGCCCGCCGCCGCCGCCTCCCCGGACCATGGCGGGCCAGGCCTCGCCGCGCTATGCGGGGGCGCATGATCCTGGCTCCGGCCGTGACCGTGCATGATGCCGCCGGCGCGCGGATGGCCCTGGCCGCCGCCGCCCGGCGCTGCCCCGGCGCCACGCTGCCCCTCCTGTCGCCCCCCGGCGCCGCGCGCTGGCTCACGCCGGAGACCTTCCTGGCGATGCTGGCCCCCGCCCGGCGCGACTGGCCGGGACAGCCCTGCCTGCCGGTTCTGGACTGCGGCGATGCCCCCGGCTTCGCCCTCGCCGCGCTGCGTGTCGGCCTACCCGCCGTGGTGCTGGGCGCCGGGGCGCCGGGACGGCCGGCGGTGGAG
>NZ_JBSXMU010000122.1:0-9182 GCF_054073225.1 Teichococcus aerofrigidensis | reverse complement strand
TCGCGGCACCGAGCCGCTCCACCGGCGAGGCGTCGCCGACCGGCGTGCCCGGCGCGGGGGTCGGGACGGTGCCGGGGGGCAGGGCGGCCTCGGCGGAGGGGCGCGGCGCCGGCGCCTCCGCCGATGCCCCTGCCTCCGCCCTGGCCTCCGCTCCCTGGGGGGCGTTCATCTGGGCGGCGAAGCGGGTGAAGAACTGGTCGGCCATCTGCTTGGCGGTGCTGTCGATCAGCCGCGCGCCGAGCTGCGCCATCTTGCCGCCCACCTGCGCCTTCACGGCATAGCTGAGCAGGGTGACGGCCGGCGCCTCCTCCTTCAGCGAGACATCGGCGCCGCCCTTGGCGAAGCCCATGGCGCCGCCATTGCCCTCGCCCGAGATGGTGTAGGATTCCGGCGGGTTGATGTTGCTGAGCTGCACCTTGCCGGTGAACCTGGCGGCCATCGGGCCGATCTTGATCGAGACGCGCGCCTGGAAGGAATCCTCGCCGGTGCGCTCCACCGATTCGCAGCCGGGGATCGAGGCGCGCAGCACCTCCGGGTCGTTCAGCCCCTCCCAGACGGTCTGGCGCGGCGCCTCGATGCGGCGTTCACCGGTCATTTCCATCGTCAACTCTCCCTGTAACCCGATACGCGAAGCTAGGCCGGGCCGGGGCCGGGGGAAAGGGTGGCTCCGCCGCCTCCGTCACCGAGCCGGCCGGAGGGGGCGGCCGCTTTCTTATTGACTTTATGATTTCGCTGTTTCTGTAATTACCAAAGATAGAATGTGATTTGGGGGACGGCATGAGCCAAGCAGCGGGGGATGGCGAAGTCCAGCAGGGCGCAGCCGCGGCCATTGGGCCGCAGAAGCCGGAGACCCTGGCGCTGCACGCCGGATGGCGGGCCGATCCCGCCACAGGGGCCGTCGCCGTGCCGATCTTCCAGACCACCTCCTACCAGTTTCCCGATGCGGCGCATGCCCAGCAGCTGTTCGCGCTGGAGAAGCTCGGATTTACCTACACCCGGACGGGAAATCCCACCACCGACGTGCTGGAGAAGCGTGTGGCGGCGCTGGAGGGGGGCGTCGGCGCGCTGGCCCTGGCCTCCGGCCAGGCGGCCTCGGCCTTCGCCCTGCTGGCCCTGGCGCGGGCGGGGGACAATGTCGTCGCCAGCACCGACCTCTACGGCGGGACCTGGAACCTGCTGGCGAACACGCTTGGCCGCCAGGGCATCGAGGTCCGCTTCGCCGATCCGGCCGATCCGGAGAATTTCCGCCGCCTGACCGACGAGCGCACCCGGGCCTATTACGGCGAGACCCTGCCGAATCCGAAGCTGACCGTCTTTCCCATCGCCGAGGTCGCGGCGATCGGCCGGCCGCTCGGCATCCCCCTGATCCTGGACAACACCGCCGCGCCGCTGCTGGCCCGGCCGCTCCGGGATGGCGCCGCCGTGGTGGTCTATTCGGCCACCAAGTATCTCGGCGGCCACGGCACCAGCATCGGCGGCATCATCGTCGATGGCGGGCATTTCGACTGGACGGCGCATCCGGCCCGGCAGCCGGCGCTCAACACCCCCGATCCGAGCTATCACGGCGCGGTCTGGACCGAGGTGGCGGCGCGGCACGGCATCGGTGCGTATGTGGCCCTGGTGCGCAGCACGGTGCAGCGCGACCTCGGCGCGCCGATCTCGCCCTTCAACGCCTTCCAGATCCTGCAGGGCATCGAGACCCTGGCGCTGCGCATCGAGCGGCACTCGGCCAATGCCGCCGCCGTGGCCGAGTGGCTGTCCCGGCACCCGCGCGTCAGCCGGGTGATCCACCCGACGCGGCAATCCGGCGCGGCGCGGGCGCGGGCCGAGCGCTACCTTTCCGGCGGCTATGGCGGGCTGGTCGGCTTCGAGCTGGCCGGCGGCGCGGCCGAGGGCGCGCGCTTCATCGACCGGCTGAAGCTGTTCTACCACGTGGCCAATATCGGCGACGCGCGCAGCTTGGCGATCCATCCCGCCACCACCACCCACAGCCAGCTCTCGCCCGAGGAGCAGGCGGCCAGCGGCGTCACGCCGGGCTATGTCCGCCTGTCCATCGGCATCGAGCACATCGACGACATCCTGGCCGATCTGGACCAGGCCCTGGCCGGCGCGCGCCTCGCCGCCGCCGCCTGAACGACGAGGAAACCCGCATGACCGCCCCTGTCGCCGCCGGCATCACCGAACTCCCGCTGCTCGATCTCAGCCGCCTCGACGCCGGCCCGGAGGAGCGCGCCGCCTTTCTCGCCGAACTCCGCGCCACGGCGCGCGACGTCGGCTTCTTCTACCTCGGCGGCCATGGCGTCACCCAGGCCGAGATGGAGGCGGTGCTGGCCATCTCGCGCCGCTTCTTCGCCCTGCCGGAGCCGGACAAGCTCGCCGTCGAGATGATCCATTCGCCGCATTTCCGCGGCTACAACCGCGTCGGCCGCGAGCTGACGCGCGGCCAGCAGGACCAGCGCGAGCAGTTCGACGTGCATGCCGAGCGGGAGGCGCTGGACTGGCGGCCGGGCGATCCGGGCTGGAAGCGGCTGCAGGGGCCGAACCAGTGGCCGGAGGCGCTGCCGGAGCTGAAGCCCGCCCTGCTGCACTGGCAGGCGCGGCTCACCGAGGTCGGCATCCGCCTGCTCCGCGCCTTCTCCGAGGCGCTGGTCGGCCAGCCGGATGCGCTGGAGGCGATCTATGCCGGCCAGCCGAACCAGACGATGAAGATCATCCGCTATCCCGGTCAGGACGGCGCCGGCGACCAGGGCGTCGGCGCGCACAAGGACAGCGGTCTGCTGACCTTCGTGCTGCAGGACAGCCGGCGCGGCCTGCAGGTGCAGAACGAGGCGGGCGCGTGGATCGACGCCGAGCCGCGCCCCGGCACCTTCGTGGTGAATATCGGCGAGCTGCTGGAACTGGCCTCGAACGGCTACCTCAAGGCGACACTGCACCGCGTGGTCAGCCCGGAGGCGGGGGCGGAGCGGATCTCGGTCGCGTTCTTCCTCGGCGCGCGGCTCGATGCCGAGGTGCCGCTGCTCGACCTGCCGCCCCATCTGGCCGCCGAGGCCAAGGGGCCGGCGAGCGACCCGCAGAACCCGCTCTTCCGCTCGGTCGGCCAGAACTACCTGAAGGGCCGGCTGCGCTCGCACCCCGACGTGGCCGAGAAGTACCACGCCGACCTGCTGGCGCAGCCCGCGGCCGTCCCCGCCTGAGCGGAGCCCGCGCGCGCCCTGCCATGCGCCCCCTTGCCATGCGCATCAGGGCGCTTGCGCGAAGCCCGGCCCGGGCGGAGAACCGCCGCGTTCCAGCAGGGAGGCGGCGATGTCCGGCGATGAGGACTATGTCTATGACGAGGCCAGCGGCGAGTGGCGCCCGGCCTCGGAGGTCGCGGCGGCCACCGCCGCGGCCGCCCGGGTGGAGGTGCGCGACGCGGCGGGCAACCTCCTGGCCGATGGCGATTCCGTCACGCTCATCAAGGACCTCAAGGTCAAGGGCGCGAACCAGACCCTGAAGCAGGGGACGGTGATCCGTTCGATCCGACTGACCGCCGATCCCGAGGAGATCGACTGCCGCCACGACAGCATCAAGGGCCTGGTGCTGCGCACGGAGTTCGTGCGCAAGCGCTGAGGCCTCAGGCGGCGAGCGCGGCCAGCAGCGGCGCGTCCAACCCCTCGCCGGGGAGGCCGAGCTCGGCCCGCAGCGTGGCGATGGCGGCGAGGCTGCGGCGGCCGATGATGCCGTCGATCGAGCCGTCATAGAGGCCGCGCGCCTTCAGCGCCCGCTGCACCGCCCGGAGCCGGGGCAGCGGCAGCGCCTCCGATCCCGCCTCCGGCCAGGGGATGCAGCGCTGCGCCCGTTCCAGCCAGCCGTAGCGGTCCTGCAATCCGGTCAGGCCGCCATTGATGCGGCGGGTCAGCCCGGCATAGTCGCCGGCATCGCAAAGCGGGTTGAGCCGCTTCCAGGACCAGTAGGCGCAGGCGATGGTCACGGCATGCGCGGGGTCGTCGGCGAGGCCCGGCTCCTCCTCCAGCGGCAGGCCGCAGAGCCGGCCGAGGGCGCGGTAGGTCTCCCGCCCGGTGATCTGGATATAGCCGCGCCCGCGGTAGCGGTAGCCATCGCCTGGCCGGTCGTTGCCCATGCGCCCGCCATAGACGGCCTCGGCCAACGCCTCGGGCGAGAAGGCGAGGCGACGGGCCGCCTCAGGCGTCGGGAAGCGGGAGGGCCAGACCTGCATCAGCCGGGCGGCGGAATAGGCGAGGTTCTCCGTCCGCAACTGCAGCCCGCCCGATTCGTGGCCGAGCTGCGCCAGGAAGAAGTGGCAGCGCTGCCGGTTGGCGGCCAGCCCGTGCGCGGGGAGAAGCCGGGCCGCCTCCGCCGCGAAGGCGGCGAGATGGGCGGCCGGGGCCTCCGGGTACAGGGCTCGCAGTTGCGGCAGCGTGAGCATACGGGAACTCCTTCCTGGCCCGATCGGGCATTCGGAAGAAATTCCTATATCAAACGCGGCATTTGCACAAGAGAATTAGGATTTGATTCTCATCAGGCGGCGGGAAGCTCCACGGCGTACCGCTCCACCGGCGGCACCGCGCCGATCATCGCCTTCTCGTGCAGGAAGCGGGCGAAGCGCTGGTAGCGGTTCGCGTCGAGCGCCGCCGGGGCCAGGGCGAAGCGGTTCAGCGTGTCGCGGAAGGCGCGGCGGTTGAGCTCGTTGTCCAGCTCCTTGCGCGGCCCGGCGATGAACATCTTCCAGGACTCGTCGGGATTGTTGATGAGGAAGGTGGTGGCGCCCTCCAGCGCGTCCATGAAGCGGCGCAGCGCCGGGTCCCGCGCCCGGTCGCGGTGCGCGACATAGATCAGCTCGTCATAGATCGGCATGCCGTGCTGCTCGGGGTAGAAGGCGCGGCCGGGCCGGCCCTCGATCTCCAGCTGGTGCAGCTCGAAGTTGCGGAAGCCGCCGAGGATGGCCTCCACCTGCCCGGACATCAGCGCCGAGGACAGGCCGAAATTGACGTTGACCAGCTGCACGTCCCGCACGCCGAGCCCGACCGTGCCCAGGATGGTGCCCACCGCCACCTCCTCGAATCCGGCCGTGCTGAAGCCGATGCGCTTGCCCCTGAGGTCGGCGAGCGAGCGGATGGGGCCGTCGCGCAGCACCGAGAGGGTGGAGAGCGGCGTCGCCACCAGCGTGCCGACGCGGACCAGCGGCAGGCCCTGGTCCACCGCCAGATGCAGGTTCTTCTGGTAATAGACGCCAAGGTCGGCCTGCCGCGCCGCCACCATGCGGGGCGGGTCGTTCGGATCGGCCGGGGCGATGGTCCGCACGGCGAGCCCGGCGCGGCCGAAGAAGCCGGCCTCCTGCGCCACCACGATCGGCGCATGGTCCGGATTGACGAACCAGTCGAGCAGCAGGGTCAGCGAGGCCGGCGCGGCGGTCGGTGCCGGGGACTGAGCCGGCGCCTGAGCCGGCGCCTGGGCCGCGGCGGGGCCGGCGAGCGGCAGGGCCAGGGGCAGCGCCAAACCGGGCAGCGCCCGGCGGGTGATCCCAGGGGTCGTCCCGGTCATAACGGTCTTCCTTTCTCGGTGTCCTCGGAGAGCTGGTCCGGCTGCCAAGGCAGCAGGGCCCGCAGCAGCCGGTCGGTCGCGAACCACAGCGCCATGGCCATGCCGGCCAGGAGGGTCAGGGCGGCGAACATCACGTCGGTCTGGCTGCGGCCATTGGCCTGCAGCATGACGTAGCCGAGCCCCGCCGAGGCGCCGACCCACTCGCCGACCACGGCGCCGATCGGCGCCACGGCGGCGGCGACGCGCAGGCCGGAGGCCAGGCCGGGCAGGGCGGCGGGCACGCGGATGCGCCACAGCGCCGCGCGGCGGGAGGCACCCATGGTGGCGGCAAGGTCGAGCCAGCCCGGCTCCGTCCGGCGCAGCCCATCATAGAAGGCGGTGGCGACGGGGAAGAAGATGATGATGGTCGCCATGGCGATCTTGCTGCCCAGGCCGAAGCCGAGCCAGAGCGTCAGCAGCGGCGCGATGGCGAAGACCGGGATGGCCTGGCTGGCGACCAGCAGGGGCAGCAGCCAGCGCCGCCCGCCACGCCAGGCGGCGAGCAGCAGCGCCGTCGCGCAGCCGAGCAGCGTGCCGAGGGCGAGGCCGAGCAGGATCTCCGTGCCGGTCGTCACCGCATGCGGCCAAAGGATCTCCCAGCGCCGCCAGAGCACATCCGCGACGCGCAGCGGGGAGGGCAGCAGGAAGGGCGGCACCTCGCTCCAGCGCACGAAGCCTTCCCAGATCAGCAGCAGCCCGAGGGCCGCGAGCAGCGGCCTCACACCGCCTCCGCCAGCCGCTCGAGCAGCGCCGCCTGCGCGGCCAGCACCGCGGGCTCGTGCGCCGGGCGCAGCGGTTCGCCGGGGGGCATCGGCTGCTCCTCCGCCACGGCGCCATCCGGGGCCGGGCGCAGCACCAGGATGCGGTGCGCCAGGCGCAGCGCCTCCAGCGGGTCGTGCGTCACCAGCAGCACGGTGCGGCCGCGCAGCAGGCCGGCGGCCAACCCCTGCAGCCGGTGCCGGGTGGGGGCGTCCACGGCGCTGAAGGGCTCGTCCATCAGCACGATCGGCCGGTCCTCCATCAGCGTGCGGGCGAGGGCGGCGCGCTGCCGCATGCCGCCGGACAGCTGGGCCGGCCGGGCGCCCTCCCGCCCGGCCAGCCCGACGGCGGCGATGAGCGCGCGGGCGCGGTCGAGATCGGGGGGGGGGGCCCCCCGCCGAGCGCGACATTGCCGATCAGGTCGAGCCAGGGCAGCAGCAGATCCTGCTGGCCCATCCAGGCGACGCGCCCCTGCAGCGGCCTGCCGTCCCCGGTCGTGACCCGCGCGCCCGGCGGCAACGGCAGCAGGCCGGCGAGCAGACGCAGCAGGGTGGATTTGCCGACGCCGGAAGGGCCGAGCAGGGCGGTCAGCCGCCCGGCGGCGACATCGAGCCGCGCCGCGCCCAGGATCGCGCGGCCGCCCAGCCGGATGGCGGGCAGGGACACATGCAGGGCAAGTCCATCCGAGGATGCCATGGCAGACCACCGATCCCTTCGCCGGCATGACCCGGATCAGGTTCAAGGGGTCGCAGGGCCCATCCCTGCCTCTCAGCCCGCGCGATCGGGCTCCCCCCGGAAGATGACGTCTCTATGCGACAGGCGCGGGCGGGGCGCAAGCCCGGGCGGCCGGAGGCTTCCCATCCGCCGCCGCGGCCCCATCTCCAGGAGCCTCCCTCTCCGCCGTGACCGGATGCCCGCCCCCTCGCCACGCCTCATCGGTTCCGAGATCTACCGGAAGTCCACCTACGGGCCGAAGCACCCGCTGGCCATCCCGCGCGTCTCCACCGCGCTGGACCTGATCCGCGCGCTGCGCTGGCTGCCCGGGGATCGCTACCTCGACAGCCCGCGCGCCACGCCGGCCGAGCTCGCGCGCTTCCATCACCCGGACTACATCGCCGCCCTGATGCGGGCCGAGGCGGAGCAGGCGGTGCCCGCCGAGGTGCGCGAGCGCTTCCACATCGGCGCGCGGGGCAACCCGGTCTATCCCGAGATCTTCCGCCGCCCCGCGACCAGCGCCGGCGGCGTCCTGCTCGCCGCCAGCCTGACGGCGGCGGAGGGCGGCACCCTCCATGTCCCCGGCGGCGGCACGCATCACGGCCGGCCGGATCGCGCCAGCGGCTTCTGCTACCTGAACGACGCGGTGCTCGGCCTGCTGCGCTGGTGCGATCTCGGTCTGACCAACATCCTCTACATCGACATCGACGCCCATCACGGCGACGGTGTGCAGGACGCCTTCCAGGACGACCCGCGCGTCTTCACCCTGTCGATCCACGAGGGCGGGCGCTGGCCCTTCACCGGGGCGCTGGAGGACCGCGCCGGCGGGTATGCCCGCAACATCCCGGTGCCGCCGGGACTGAACGACAACGAGTTCCTCCACCTGCTGCGCCAGGCGGTGCTGCCGGTGGCGCGCCACCTGCGGCCGCAGGCGATCATGCTGCAATGCGGCGCCGATGCGCTGGAGGAGGACCCGCTCGCGCGGCTCTCGCTCTCGAACAACGCCTACTGGGAGGCGGTGCGCGCCATCCGGGGGATGGCGCCGCGGCTGATCGTGCTGGGGGGCGGGGGCTACAATCCCTGGTCGGTGGCGCGCTGCTGGGCCGGGATCTGGGGCGTGCTGGATGGGCGCGAGCCGCCGGAGCGCCTGCCGCCCGAGGCGGAGGCGGTGCTGCGGGCGCTGAGCTTCCACCGCGCCGCCGGCCGCAACCCGCCGGAGCACTGGTTCACCACCCTGCGCGATCCGCCACGGCCGGGACCGGTGCGGGGCGAGATCCGGCATCTGGCCGCCGCCACGCTGGAGGGGCTGCCGGACCCCCTGCGCGGCGTGGCATAAGGGCGTCATGCATCGCCGCTCCCTGCTGGCCCTCGCCGGGCTGGCCGCACTCGCCAACCGCTCCGCCCCGGCCCAGGGCTCCTCCCCCGAGGGGCCGCAGCCGCGCCTGCCCACCGAGCCGCTCGTCATCGTCACGCGCGACGGCCAGCGTCATGCCTTCGACGTCGAGATGGCGCTGACGCCGGAGCAGCAGACGGTGGGGCTGATGTTCCGGCCCGAGGTGAGGCCGGACGAGGGCATGCTTTTCGACTGGGGCCAGCCGCGCGAGAGCGCCATGTGGATGCGCAACACCATCGCCTCGCTCGACATGCTGTTCATCGCCGCCGACGGCCGCATCCACCGTATCGCCGAGCGCACCGTGCCGCGCAGCCTGGCCACCATCGAGAGCCGGGGCGCGGTGCGGGCGGTGCTGGAACTGGCCGCCGGCACGGCGGAGCGCCTCAACCTGCGCCCCGGGGACCGGGTGCTGCAGCGGATCTTCGGCAATGCCGGCTGAGGCCGGCGGCACCGGGCCGCGCCGGAGGGCGCCGCTCGCCATCCTCGCCCTGTCGCTCGTGGCGATGCCGCCGGGCGTCGCCGCCGGCGCCAGCTTCGACTGCGGCAAGGCGCGCGGCGCGGTGGAGCGGATGATCTGCGCCGACGACGAACTCTCCGGCCTGGACGAGCGCATGGCCGCCGCCTTCCGCGCCGCCGGCGGACCGGCATCCGGCGCCGCGCTGCGCCAGGAGCAGCGGGCCTGGCTCACCGCCCGCGACCGCTGCGGCGACGCCGCCTGCCTGCGGCGGGCCTATCG
>NZ_JBSXMU010000121.1:0-9345 GCF_054073225.1 Teichococcus aerofrigidensis | reverse complement strand
GGCCGCGCCCGTGCCGCCGGCGCCCCCCGGGACTCCCATCGGGGCTCCCGCCGGACCGGCCGCGGGCGCCGAGACGCGCGCCACCCCGGCGCCCAATGCCGTGGTGTTGAGAGCGGAGCAGGAGTGCTGGGTGCAGATCCGCGATCCCCGCTCGGGCCGCATCCTGCTGAGCCGCCTGCTGCAGCCGGGGGAGACCTTCGAGGTGCCGCCCGAGCCCCCCGGCCTGCTGCTCAACACCGGCCGCATCGAGGCGCTGGCCATCCAGGTCGGCGGCGTCGCCTCGGCCGCGACCCAGGGGCTGACCGGCGTCCGGCGCGATGTCGCGCTGGATGCGGAGCGCCTCCGCGCGGCGCCGCCGGGGCAGCTTCCCTTCCGCTGAATTCCGGTTATCGCTTGGCCACCGGCCGGCATGCTGCCATATCGGCGGCATGCCGAAGCGGGAGGCCTGACCGCCAATGTCCTATCGTCCCTATCAGCAGATCCAGCGCCGCAAGTCCCGCCAGATCTGGGTCGGCAAGGTGCCGGTGGGCGGGGATGCGCCCGTCTCCGTCCAGACCATGACCAATACGCCGACCGAGGATGCCGAGGCGACCATCGCCCAGATCCGCCGGGCCGAACTGGCCGGAGTCGACATCGTCCGCGTCTCCTGCCCCACGGAGGAGGCGACGGCGGCGTTGAAGGAGATCGCGCACGAGGTGAACGTGCCGATCGTGGCCGACATCCACTTCCATTACCGGCGGGCCATCGAGGCCGCCGAGGCCGGCGCCGCCTGCCTGCGCATCAACCCGGGCAATATCGGCAGCAAGGAGCGGGTGAAGGAGGTCGTGAAGGCCGCCCGCGACCACGGCTGCTCGATCCGCATCGGCGTCAATGCCGGCAGCCTCGAGAAGCATCTCCTGGAGAAGTATGGCGAGCCCAATCCCGAGGCGCTGGTGGAAAGCGCGCTCTGGCACGCCGCGCACCTGCAGGAGCTGGACTTCCACGAGTTCAAGATCAGCGTGAAGGCTTCGGACGTGTTCCTGGCCGTCGCCGCCTACCAGCAGCTGGCGGAGGCCTGCGACCACCCGCTGCACATCGGCATCACCGAGGCGGGCGGCAAGCGCACCGGCACGGTGAAGTCCTCGATCGGCCTGGGCTCGCTGCTCTGGGCCGGCATCGGCGACACGCTGCGCGTCTCGCTCTCCGCCGAGCCGGAGGAGGAGGTGCATGTCGGCTGGGATATCCTGAAGTCGCTCGGCATCCGGCATCGCGGGGTGAAGATCATCTCCTGCCCGTCCTGCGCGCGGCAGGGCTTCAACGTCATCCGGACGGTGGAGGCCCTGGAGGAGCGGCTGGCGCATATCGAGACGCCCCTGACGCTCTCCATCATCGGCTGCGTCGTCAACGGGCCGGGCGAGGCGCTGATGACCGATCTCGGCGTCACGGGCGGTGGCGCCGGCCGCCATATGGTCTATAGCGCCGGCCGGACCGATCATACCGTGGAGGATGCGCGGATGGTCGACCACATCGTGGAACTGGTCGAGAGGAAGGCCGCCGAGATCCAGGCGGCGGAGGCTCTGGCCAAGCAGGCGGCGGAGTAAGCACCTTGAGCGGCATGCAGCCGGTTCGCGGCACCAGGGACCTGATCGGCGAAACCTTCCGCCGCCACCACCACATCGTCGAGACGGCGCGCCACGTCAGTGGCCTCTACGGCTTCGAGGAATGGGCGACGCCGATCTTCGAGGACACGGCGGTGTTCGCCCGGTCCCTGGGCGACACCTCCGACGTGGTGAGCAAGGAGATGTACACCTTCCAGGATCGCGGCGGCGATTCCATCACGCTGCGGCCCGAGGCCACGGCCGGCATCTGCCGCGCGCTGGTCTCCAATGGGCTGACCCAGGGCGGCCTGCCGCGCAAGGTGTTCTACACCGGCCCGATGTTCCGCTACGAGCGGCCGCAGAAGGGTCGCTTCCGGCAGTTCCACCAGATCGACGTCGAGGTGCTCGGCGCCGCCGAGCCGCTGGCCGACGCCGAGGTGATCGCCATGGGCTGGCAGTTGCTCCAGCAGCTGGGCATCGATGACGGCGTGGTGCTGGAGATCAACACGCTGGGCGACACGCCGAGCCGCGATGCCTATCGCGCCGCCCTGGTCGCCTATTTCCGGGCCTATGCCGGGCAGCTCTCCGCCGACAGCCAGGCGCGGCTCGAGAAGAACCCGATGCGCATCCTGGACAGCAAGGATGAGGGTGACAAGAAGCTGGTCGCGGCCGCGCCGACCATCGATGCGCATCTGACGCCCGAGGCGAAGTCCTTCTTCGACAAGGTTCTGTCCTATCTGGACCTGTTCGGCGTGCCCTACCGCCGAAACCCGCGGATCGTGCGCGGGCTGGATTACTACAGCCACACCGCCTTCGAGTTCGTCACCGATCGCCTGGGCGCCCAGGGCACCGTGATGGGCGGCGGCCGTTACGAGGGGCTGGTCAGCGAGATGGGCGGGCCGCCCACGCCCTCGGTCGGCTGGGCGGCGGGGGTCGAGCGGCTGGCCGAGCTTCTGGCGGAATCGCCGGAGCCGACGCGGCCCGTCGCCATCCTGCCGGTCAGCGAGGCGGAGGAGGCGCCGGCCATCGAGCTGCTGCAGATGCTGCGCGCCTCCGGCGTCCCGGCCGAGATCGCCTACAAGGGCAATCTCAAGCGGCGCATGGAGCGGGCCAACAGGATCGGCTCCCAGGCGGCGGTGATCCTGGGCGAGAGCGAGGTGGCGGAGGGCGTCGTGCTGGTGCGCAACCTTGCGGACGGGTCGCAGGAGCGGGTTGGCACGGCGGGGCTGCTCTCGGCCCTCGCCGCCGCGGGCGTGGTCGATGCCATGCTTGAGCAGGTGGTGGAGGGGCTGGAACTCGCCGCCGAGGATGACGAGCCGGGCGAGGAATGAGCGGCGGCAGCACGCTCGCCGGCAAGCTCGATCGCCTGCTGTACCGGGCCGACGAGATCCGCGCCCTGCTGGAGACGGCGGAGGGCACGCAGATCGGCGCCCTGGCCAGGGAGCTTTCCGAGCTGGAGCCGGTGGTCGCCAAGGTGCGGGCGCTGCGCGCCGCCGAACAGGCGCGGGACGAGGCCGAGCAGCTCCTGGCCGATCCCGAGATGCGCGAGCTGGCGGAGGCCGAGTTCTACAGCCAGCGCGACGCCGTGCCGGCGCTGGAGCGGGAGATCCGCCTGCTGCTGCTGCCGCGCGACGCCGCCGACGCCGGCAGCGCCATCCTGGAGATCCGCCCCGCCGCGGGCGGCGATGAGGCCGGCCTCTTCGCCGCCGAGCTCTTCGCCGCCTATCAGCGCTATGCCGCCCAGCGCGGCTGGCGGTTCGGCGTGCTGGAATACGACGAGTCCGAGCTGGGCGGCATCCGGGGCGCGGTGGCCGAGGTCGAGGGCCAGGGGGTCTTCGCCCGCCTGAAGTTCGAGAGCGGGGTGCACCGCGTGCAGCGCGTTCCCTCCACCGAGACGCAGGGCCGCATCCACACCTCGACCGTGACCGTGGCCGTCCTGCCGGAGCCGGCCGAGGTGGATGTGCAGGTCAACGAGTCCGATCTGCGCATCGACACCTACCGCGCCTCTGGCGCCGGGGGGCAGCACGTGAACAAGACGGACAGCGCCGTCCGCATTACCCATCTGCCGACCGGCACGGTGGTGGCGATGCAGGAGGAGCGCAGCCAGCACAAGAACCGCGCCAAGGCGATGAAGGTGCTCCGCGCCCGGCTCTACGAGCAGCAGCGCTCGGCGGCGGATAGCGCCCGCTCCTCCGACCGCCGCTCCCAGGTCGGCACCGGCGACCGCTCCGAGCGCATCCGCACCTACAACTTCCCCCAGGGCCGCGTCACCGACCACCGTATCGGGCTGACGCTGCACAAGATCGACCGCGTGATGCAGGGCGAGTTCGATGACATCATCGACGCGCTGACCGCCGAGGACGAGGCGGCGCGGCTGGCGGCGGCGGATGTCTGACGGCGGCTGCGCCGACCCCGCGGGGTCGGTCGGCGCCTTCCTCTGCCGCGCCGGCCAGCATCTTCGCGCCGCCGCCATCGAGAATCCCAGGCTGGAAGCCCGCCTCCTGCTTGGCGAGGCCATGGGCCGGGAGCCGGCCGCGCTGCTCGGCATGGCCCGCGCCCCGGTGCCGCCGGCGGCGGCCGGACGCTTCGCCGCCATGCTGCAGCGGCGCCTGACACGCGAGCCGATGGCCTTCATCCTGGGCCACCAGGGCTTCTGGAGCCTCGACCTCGCGGTGTCTCCGGATACCTTGATCCCCCGCGCCGACTCCGAGGCGGTGGTCGAGGCCGCCCTGGCCGCGATGCCGGCCGGCGCTCATCGCGTGCTGGACCTCGGGACCGGGACGGGCTGCCTGCTCCTGGCCGTCCTGTCCGAATGGCCCCTGGCCTTCGGCGTCGGCGTGGACCTTTCGCCGGGGGCTGCGGCGCTGGCGGCCCGCAATGCCGCCCGCAACCGGCTGGCGGACCGCGCCGCCTTCCTGGCCGGCGACTGGGCGGCATCGCTGAGGGGCGGGTTCGACCTGGTGCTGTCGAACCCGCCCTATATCGAGAGCGGGGCGCTGGCCGCCCTGATGCCCGAGGTGGCCCAACATGAGCCGCCACGCGCGCTGGATGGCGGCGCGGACGGGCTGGAGGCCTACAGGAGCCTGACCGGCGCGTTGCCGGCCCTGCTCTCACCGCAAGGCTGCGCCGTGCTGGAGTTGGGGCAAGGCCAGGCCAGGCCGGTTTCCACCCTGGCGGAAAGGGCGGGGCTTGCGATTCGCGACATCAGAACCGATCTCTCGGGCATCAAGCGTGCCCTGGTTCTGGCCAGACGGTGAAAAAACCGTTTGGCTGCGCTGCGGTGCGCGGCTAGGGTGCCGAGGCGGCCCCGGGCGGTTGAGTCCCCCGGCTGGACCCGCCGGGATGATCTGGCATGGCAGACTGGCCATGCCCTTCTCCGGCGCCGCAGCGATGCAACACCATCAGCAAGCCCCGCGGTGTGCTTGTCCCTTTGGACAGATGCGCTGCATGGCGCGAGCATGAGACGGCGAACGCAACACCGATGAATATGAAACGCATGCGCGGCCGTGGCGGCCATCGCCATGGTGGCGGCGGCAGCGGCGGGGGCGGACAGTTCCGCCAGCCCAGCCATCAGCCGATGAACCGCAACCATGTCTTCGACTCCAGCGGTCCGGACATGCGGCTGCGTGGCACGGCGCAGCAGCTTTTTGAGAAGTACCTTCAGCTCGGCCGGGACGCGACCGGCTCCGGTGACCGGGTCATGGCCGAGAGCTATTTCCAGCACGCCGAGCATTATTTCCGCATTCTCAACGCCATGGCCCAGGCGGCCGCTGCGGCCCAGCAGGGCCAGCCTCGCCGGGCTTCGAATGGCGAGGGCAGCGAAGGCGGTGAGGGGGAGGGCGAGATGAACGGCCACTCCCAGTCCGGCTTCGGAGGCGACTCCGATGCCAGCGACGCCGATCAGCGCGAGACCATCCAGTAGGCCGGAGCCCGTCGTCCGGGGCCGGGCGGTGTGACCGCCGGCCTCGCCGGCCGGGGCCGCTTCAGGCGTCGAGGGGTGCCTCCAGGGAGTCTCCCAGCGCGACGCGTCCGCCTTCCAGCACGCGGGCATGGACGCCGAGATCGGCATGGCCGAAGTGCTGGCGCAGCAGGCGCGGGATGTCCAGGTCGCGTTCGCCGGTCCGCAGGTTCACCTGCGTGGCCGGGCAGCGCACCGTTCGCTTGAACACCTGCAGCCGCGCGCCGCCCACCAGGATTTCCCGGTCCACCCAGTCGAACTCCGCCCAGGCCGGCAGGCCGGTGAAATAGAGATTGGCCCGGAACCTGAGCAGGTCGAGCTTCTGCCCGATGGCGGCCTCCAGGGCTTCCAGGCTGGCCATGTTGATCAGCGAGATGCCCTTGGTCTTCTGGTCGGTGAAGTTGTGCGCCGACGCCTCCGTGAAGTAGGGGTTGCCTCGCGCCTCATCGGCCATGTAGCGGCTGAGCAGCGCGGCGATGCTGGCGCGCCCCTCGGGGCTGCGCGTATCCGCCAGCAGCGGCGCCGCGCCCGGAACGGAAAGCGAGAGCTGCCCGCTACGCCCGTCATAGGCGGAGGCGACGAGCGCCAGGCGGGCATTGACCATGAGGCAGGCGAAGTTCTGCTTGGGCAGGAAGCGCGGTGCGGCCGGGTCGAAGGGCGCGTCGCCCTGCACCAGGGCGAATTGCCGGTCATGGGCGATGCATTCCCCCTCCCGGAGCTCCACCTGCTCCAGCGCCTCGGCCGAAAGACCCTTCACCGGATAGCGGTAGAGATGCTCGACACGCATCGGTTCAGCTCCTGCTTTTTTGGCGCCAACCCCTTGAAGGCGCGTCGCTTCCCTTACCACATCCCGGACAGGATGCCGCACCGGGTGTTGCCTTGCGGGACACCGGGCGACGGTTGCCTCATGTGGAGGGACCAGATTCTATGGACATCGAGAAGTTCACCGAGCGCGCCCGGGGCTTTCTGCAGGCCGCACAGACCATCGCCATCCGTGAGTACCATCAGCGCATCACGCCTGAGCATCTGCTGAAGGCGCTGCTCGACGACGAGCAGGGCGCCGCGGCCGGGCTGATCCGCGCCGCCGGCGCCGATCCGAAGCCGGTTCAGACGGCGGTGCAGCAGGAGCTGGACCGGCTTCCGCGCGTCGAAGGGGCGGGCGCCGGGCAGCCGCAGTTCACGCCCGATATCGTCCGCGTTCTCGACGCCGCGCAGCAGCAGGCCGGAAAGGCGGGCGACGCCTATGTGGCCCAGGACCGGCTGCTGACCGCGCTGGCGGCCAGCAACACCCCGTCGGGCAAGGCGCTGATCGCCGCCGGCGCCACGGCGCAGAAGCTGGATGCCGCCATCGCCACCATCCGCAAGGGCCGGACTGTGGATAGCGCCAGCGCAGAGCAGAGCTTCGACGCGCTGAAGAAGTATGCCCGCGACCTGACCGCCGCCGCGCGCGAGGGCAAGCTCGATCCGGTGATCGGCCGCGACGAGGAGATCCGCCGCGCCATCCAGGTGCTGGCCCGGCGCACCAAGAACAATCCGGTGCTGATCGGTGAGCCGGGTGTCGGCAAGACGGCCATCGTCGAGGGCCTGGCGCTTCGCATCGTCAATGGCGACGTGCCGGAGGCGCTGCGCAACAAGCGCGTCCTGGCGCTCGACCTCGGTGCCATGGTGGCTGGCGCCAAGTATCGCGGCGAGTTCGAGGAGCGGCTGAAGGGCGTGCTGTCCGAGGTGGAGAGCGCGGCGGGCGAGATCGTCCTCTTCATCGACGAGATGCACACGCTGATGGGGGCGGGCAAGGCCGATGGCGCGATGGACGCGGCCAATCTGCTGAAGCCGGCCCTGGCCCGGGGCGAGCTGCACTGCATCGGCGCCACCACGCTCGACGAGTATCGCAAGCACGTGGAGAAGGACGCCGCCCTGGCGCGGCGCTTCCAGCCGGTTTTCGTCGGCGAGCCGACGGTGGAGGACACCATCTCCATCCTGCGCGGCATCAAGGAGAAGTACGAGCTGCACCACGGTGTGCGGATCGCCGACAGCGCCCTGGTGGCGGCGGCGACCCTGTCCAACCGCTACATCACCGACCGCTTCCTGCCCGACAAGGCCATCGACCTGGTGGACGAGGCGGCGTCCCGCCTGCGCATGCAGGTGGACAGCAAGCCGGAGGAGCTGGACGAGGTCGACCGGCGGCTGATGATGCTCAAGATCGAGCGCGAGGCACTGAAGAAGGAGGACGACGCGGCCAGTCGCGATCGCCTGGGCAAGCTGGAGCGCGAGATCTCCGATCTGGAGGAGCGGTCCGATGCCATGGCGGCGTCCTGGCAGGCGGAGAAGGACAAGCTGAACTCGGCCCAGAAGGCCAAGGAGGAGCTGGACCGCGCCCGCACCGAGGTGGAGGTGGCGCAGCGCAAGGGCGACTATGCCCGCGCCGGCGAACTAACCTACAGCGTCATTCCCCGACTGGAGCGGCAGATCGCCGAGGCCGGAGGCGAGGGCGGCAAGCTGGTCAACGAGGCGGTGACCGAGGAGGGCATCGCCGCGGTGGTCAGCCGCTGGACCGGGATCCCGGTCGAGAAGATGCTGGAGGGCGAGCGCGCCAAGCTGCTGCGCATGGAGGACTCGCTCCGGCAGCGCGTGGTGGGGCAGGAGGAGGCCCTGGAGGCGGTTTCCAAGGCGGTGCGCCGTGCCCGCGCCGGCCTGCAGGATCCGAACCGGCCGATCGGCAGCTTCCTCTTCCTGGGCCCGACCGGTGTCGGCAAGACCGAGCTGACCAAGGCCATAGCCAGCTTCCTCTTCGACGACGAGAAGGCGCTGCTGCGGATCGACATGTCCGAGTACATGGAGAAGCACGCGGTCAGTCGCCTGATCGGCGCGCCTCCGGGCTACGTCGGCTATGAGGAGGGCGGCGCGCTCACCGAGGCGGTTCGCCGGCGGCCTTATCAGGTGATCCTTTTCGACGAGGTCGAGAAGGCGCATGAGGACGTGTTCAACGTCCTGCTGCAGGTGCTGGATGATGGGCGGCTGACGGACGGGCAGGGGCGGACGGTCGACTTCCGCAACACCCTCATCGTGCTGACCAGCAATCTTGGCTCCGAGATCCTGGCCGCGCAGCCGGAAGGGGAGGATGTCGATCTGGTCCGCGGGCAGGTCATGAATGTCGTCCGTGGCCGGTTCCGCCCCGAGTTCCTGAACCGGCTGGACGAGATCGTGCTGTTCCGCCGTCTGGCGCGGAACGACATGGGCGCCATTGTCCAGATTCAGCTGGGCCGGCTGCGCAAGCTGCTGGAGGATCGGAAGATCACCCTGGAGCTGGATCCGGCCGCGACGGAATGGCTGGCCGAGGCGGGCTATGACCCGGTCTATGGTGCCCGACCGCTGAAGCGGGTCATCCAACGCAACCTGCAGGACCGCCTGGCCGGCATGCTGTTGGAGGGCAACGTGTCCGACGGCGCGACCATCCATGTGACCGCCGGGCCCGAAGGCCTTGATCTGAGGGTCTGAACTCCCCTGGGATCCAGGCTGAGAAGATTTTTGTGAAATCCCTTTGACAGGCGCGGGAGGCGGGGATAAAAGCCGCCTCCCGACGCCGAGGCCACTTCGAGAGAATGGCCGAAGCCGAGGGAAGCGGCGAAAATTAAGCCGGACAGGGTGTTGACCGGCGAAGAAAACTTCGCTAGATACCGCACCCCGCCGACGAGGTCTTCGACGGTGAAGCCAAGACAGTATCACTTACCGAGCAATCGGCGTGACGGTCAAGGCAACGTTGATTTAAAATCGCATCGGGTTTTCTGGAAGTAGAGATATTTGGATTGATGG
>NZ_JBSXMU010000120.1:0-9434 GCF_054073225.1 Teichococcus aerofrigidensis | reverse complement strand
GGTCGAGGTCGAGCACCGCCGCCAGATGGCCGAGCCGGTGCCCCGCACGCCGTCCGCCGCGCATCACCGCGCGCCGCCGCGCCCGCACCATCCAGGACAGGGCCGAGCCGCGCAGGTCCACCACCAGATCCCAGCTCTGCCCGATCACCTGCCGCCAGAGCGACAGCCAGTGCCGGGAGAAGCTCTGCTTGGTGAGGACGATGGTGGCCTCCCTGTTCGGCATGCGGGCGAAGATGCCCTCCGCCGCCGGACCACAGGCGATGGTGATCCGCGCGGCGGGATACTGCCGCAGCAGATGGTCGAGCAGGCCGGTGGAGAGCACCGCATCCCCGATCCGGGTGGCGGTCACGAAGAGGATGCGCATGGGATCGTGTTCATGTGTCCGGCGCGCGCTTAGCACGCCGGACGCGGATCGCCGAAGGGGCCTGCGTCCCGGGGCGCGAATCCATCCCCGCGCTTGTCCGCCGCCGCCGACGCGCCCAATTGGAGGGCATGCCCATCGCTCCCCTCCCCGACCGCGCCCCGATCGAGATCTCCGGCGAGGACCGCGTCGCCTTCCTGCAAGGCCTGGTCTCCAACGATGTCGCGCAGGCGGCGCCGGGCCGCGCCGTCTGGTCGGCGCTGCTGACGCCCCAGGGCAAGTGGCTGGCGGATTTCTTCGTGCTGAGCGACGGCGGCCGGCTTCTGCTGGACGCCGAGGCCGCGCAGGCGGAGATGCTGCTGCAGAAGCTCTCCCGCTTCCGCCTGCGCTCCAGGGTGGCGCTGGCACCGGCCGCGGGGCTCGCGGTCTTCGTCGGCTGGGGCGATTCGCCGATGCCCTCCGGGCTCGCCGCACCCGATCCGCGCCTGGCCGGCGCCGGCTGGCGCGCCCTTCTGCCGCCCGGCGCCCTGGTCGCCGATGCCGGGCCGGAGGATTACGACAGGCACCGCCTGGCCCTCGGCCTGCCCGACGGCTCGCGCGACCTGGAGAGCGAGAAGACCGTGCTGCTGGAGGCCGGGTTCGACGAGCTGTCCGGCGTCTCCTGGAGCAAGGGCTGCTACATGGGGCAGGAGCTGACCGCCCGGACGAAGTATCGCGGCCTGCTGAAGAAGCGCCTCTTCCCCGTCACCGTCGAGGGCCCGCTCCCCGCCCCCGGCACGCCCATCCTGCGCGACGGCGCCGAGGTCGGCGAGATGCGGTCGGGCGCGGCGGGACGCGGGCTGGCGCTGATCCGCCTGGCCGTGCCGCCGGGGGAGCCGCTGTCCTGCGGCGAGGCGACCCTGCGCGCCTCGGTGCCGGAGTGGATGGCCCTGCCGGGCCGCGCCGGATAGGGCGGCGCCGAAAGGCCCCGCGGCGGCACCGCCGCCGCAAGGAGGCACCGAGAAGCCCCAGGGCGGCACCGCCGCCCCGGGTGGTGGCGTCACGCCGTCC
Organism: Teichococcus aerofrigidensis; assembly: GCF_054073225.1. Lineage (NCBI taxonomy): Bacteria > Pseudomonadati > Pseudomonadota > Alphaproteobacteria > Acetobacterales > Roseomonadaceae > Roseomonas > Teichococcus aerofrigidensis. Next base: position 8,023 of record NZ_JBSXMU010000120.1, on the reverse strand, counting down.
GGTCGGAGCCGCCCGCCAGCGCCGCCTGTGCCGCGGCGAGTCGCGCGACGGGGACGCGGTAGGGGGAGCAGGAGACGTAGTCGAGGCCGACGCTTTCGCAGAACTGGATGGAGGCCGGGTCGCCGCCGTGCTCGCCGCAGATGCCGAGCTTGAGGCCTGGCCTGGCGCCGCGGCCCTTCTCGCTGGCGATCTCGACCAGCGCGCCGACGCCCTCGGGGTCGATCGAGACGAAGGGGTCCTTCGGCAGGATGCCCTTCTCGACGTAGTAGGGCAGGAACTTGCCGGCATCGTCGCGCGACAGGCCGAAGACGGTCTGCGTCAGGTCGTTGGTGCCGAAGGAGAAGAAGTCGGCGACACCGGCGATGGCATCGGCCGTCAGCGCCGCGCGCGGCAGCTCGATCATGGTGCCGACCAGGTACTCGATGGTGGTGCCGCTCTCGGCGAACACCTCCTTCGCCACCTTGTCCACCTGGGCGCGGGTCAGCTCCAGCTCCTTCCGCATGCCGACGAGCGGGATCATGATCTCCGGCACCGGCGCGCGGCCCGTCTCCCGGGCGGTGGCGACGGCGGCCTCGAAGATGGCGCGCGCTTGCATCTCATAGATCTCGGGATAGGTCACGCCGAGGCGGCAGCCGCGATGGCCGAGCATCGGATTGGCCTCGGAGAGATCGGCCGCGCGGCGCTTCATGGCGGCGAGGTCGGCGCCGAGGCCGGCCGCCACCTCGGCCAGCTCCTCCTCCTTGTGGGGGAGGAACTCGTGCAGCGGCGGATCGAGCAGGCGGATCGTCACCGGCAGGCCGGCCATGATGCGGAACAGCTCGATGAAGTCCTTGCGCTGGAAGGGCAGCAGCTTGGCCAGCGCGTCGCGCCGCCCGCCCTCGCTCTCCGACATGATCATCTGCCGCACGGCGCCAATGCGCTCGGGATCGAAGAACATGTGCTCGGTGCGGCACAGGCCGATGCCCTCGGCGCCGAACTTGCGCGCCGTCTCGGCATCGAGCGGCGTCTCGGCATTGGCCCGCACCTTCATGCGGCGGTGCTGATCGGCCCAGCCCATCAGGGTCGCGAAGTCGCCCGAGAGCTGCGGCTCCACCATGGCCACGGCGCCCTGGAAGATCTCGCCCGTGGCGCCGTCCAGCGTGATGGTCTCGCCGGCCCGCACGATCCTGCCGCCGGCCGAGAGCTGCTGGCTGTGATAGTCCACCACCACGCCGCCGGCGCCCGCCACGCAGGGCCGGCCCATGCCGCGGGCCACCACCGCCGCGTGGCTGGTCATGCCGCCGCGCGTGGTCAGGATGCCCTTGGCGGCATGCATGCCGTGGATGTCCTCGGGGCTGGTCTCGATCCGCACCAGGATGACGCTCTCGCCCTTGGCGGCGCGCGCCTCGGCCTCGTCGGCGGAGAACACCACCGTGCCGCAGGCGGCGCCCGGCGAGGCCGGCAGGCCCTTCGACAGCAGGTCGCGGGGGGCCTTGGGATCCAGCGTCGGATGCAGCAGCTGGTCGAGCGAGCTCGGCGCCACGCGCCGCACCGCCTCGGACTCGTCGATCAGCCCCTCGCGCGCCATGTCGACCGCGATCTTCAGGCTGGCCGCCGCGGTGCGCTTGCCGTTGCGGGTCTGCAGCATGTACAGCTTGTTCTGCTGCACGGTGAACTCGATGTCCTGCATGTCCGTGTAGTGCTTCTCGAGCGTCTCGCGCACCCGCACCAGCTCGGCATAGGCCGCCGGCATGGCCTGCTCCATGCTGCGCTCGCCCGGCTTGGCGCGGGCCTCGGACATCGGCTGCGGCGTGCGGATGCCGGCCACCACATCCTCGCCCTGGGCGTTGATGAGATACTCGCCGTAGAAGATGTTCTCGCCCGTGGACGGATCGCGGGTGAAGCACACGCCGGTCGCGCAGTCCTCGCCCATGTTGCCGAAGACCATGGCCTGCACGTTCACCGCCGTGCCCCAGTCGGCCGGAATGTCGTGCAGGCGGCGATAGGTGTTGGCGCGCTGGTTCATCCAGGAGCCGAACACCGCGCCGATCGCGCCCCAGAGCTGCGCCTCGGGCTCCTGCGGGAAGGGCTGGCCCAGCACCTCCTCCACCATCCGCTTGTAGCCGGCGACGACCTGCCGCCAGTCCTCGGCGGTGAGCTCCGTGTCCTCGGTGACGCCCTTGTCGAGCTTGGCGTCCTCGATGATCTCCTCGAAGCGGTGGTGATCGACGCCGAGCACCACCGAGCCGTACATCTGGATGAAGCGCCGGTAGCTGTCCCAGGCGAAGCGCGGATCGCCCGAGGCGGCCGCCAGCCCCTCCACCGTGCGGTCGTTCAGGCCGAGGTTCAGCACCGTGTCCATCATCCCCGGCATGGAGACGCGCGCGCCGGAGCGGACCGAGACCAGCAGCGGCTTCGCCTCGTCACCGAAGCGCAGCCCGACCGCCGCCTCGACGCGCGACAGCGCCTCCGCCACCTGGCCCTTCAGCTCGGCCGGATACTGCTTCCCGTGCCGGTAGTAGTAGGTGCAGACCTCGGTGGTGATGGTGAAGCCGGGCGGCACCGGAAGACCGATCGTCGCCATCTCCGCCAGGTTGGCCCCCTTGCCACCCAGCAGGTTCCGCATCTCCGCACCGCCCTCGTTCCGGCCAGCGCCGAAGCCATACACCCACTTCTGCATCTCGGGTCCCTCTAGCCTTCTATCTTGGAAAAGTCTGCCACACGCTCCAGCGCGGCCACCAGCCGGGCCAGCAGGCCGAGGCGGTTGCGGCGCCGCGCCGGGTCGGGGTCGTTCACCACCACCCGGTCGAAGAAGGCATCGACCGGGGCGCGCAGCCGCGCCAGCGCGGCCATGGCCTCGGTGTCCCGCTCCGCCTCCAGCGCCGCGAGCACCGCCGGCAGGGCGGCGTCCAGCGCGGCCGAGAGGGCCCTCTCCTCCTCGGCCACGAAGAGGGCGGGATCGGTCTCGGGCCGGTGCGGCCCGTCCTTCCGGTCCTCGATGCGCAGGATATTGGCGGCGCGGCGGGAGGCGGCCAGCAGGTTGGCGCCGTCCTCGCCCTCCAGGAAGGCGCGCAGCGCGGCGGCGCGCGCCAGCAGGCGCACGAGGTCCGCGCCGCCCTGCGCCGCCACCGCCGCCAGCACGTCGTGCCGCTCGCCCTCGGCGCGCAGCTGCACCCGCAGCCGGTCGGCCAGGAAGCCCAGCAGGCCGGCGGCGAAGGCGGCGACCATCGGCGGATGGTCCGATGCCGGATCGGGCCGCCAGCCGGACGTCATCATCTCCTGGGCCACGGCCATGCCGAACTCGGGCTCCGCCGTGGCGCCCACCGCCTGCGGATAGCCGAAGAAGGCCTCGGCGATGGCGTCGGCGAGATCCAGCCGCAGCCCGTTCTCGCGCAGGATGCGAAGGACGCCGAGCGCCGCGCGCCGCAGGGCATAGGGATCGCCCGAGCCGGTCGGCCGCTCGTCCACGGCGAAGAAGCCGGCGAGCTGGTCCAGCTTGTCGGCCAGCGCCACGGTGATGGCGACGGGCTCGGCCGGGACCGAGTCACCCGGGCCGAGCGGCCGGTAATGCGCCGCGATGGCCTCGGCCACGCGGGCCTCCTCGCCGTCCTTCAGCGCGTAGTAGCGCCCGATGATGCCCTGCAGCTCGGGGAACTCGCCGACCAGCCCGGTGGCGAGATCGGCCTTGGCCAGCCGCGCGGCGCGGGCGGCGGGCGCCGGCTCGGCGCCGAGCCTTGGCGCTAGCCATTCCGCCAGCCGCGCCAGCCGCGCCACGCGCTGCCCCTGGGTGCCGAGCTTCGCATGGAAGACCACGCTGTCGAGCTTCGGCAGGTAGCTCTCCAGCGCCTGCCTGCGGTCGAGATCCCAGAAGAAGCGGGCATCGGAGAGGCGGGCGCGCAGCACCCGCTCATTGCCGCCGACCACCGCGAGGCCACCATCGCGCGCGGCGATGTTGGAGACGACGCCGAAGAAGGGCGCCGCCGCGCCATCCAGCCGGCGCAGGGCGAAGTAGCGCTGGTTCACCCGCATGGTGGTGCGCATCAGTTCGGCCGGCAGGTCCATGAAGGCCTCGTCAATGCGGCCGAGCAGCGGCACCGGCCACTCGACCAGGCCCGCCACCTCCGCCACCAGCCCCTCATCCGGCACCACCTCGACCCCCTGCGCCGCGGCCAGCGCCGCGATGCCGTCCCGCACCCGCGCCGCGCGCTCGGCGGGATCGATAACCACGTATCGCGCCGCGAGTTTCGTCGCATAATCCGAGAAATCCACCACCCGCACCTCGCCCGGCGAGAGGATGCGATGGCCCTCCGTCCGGTCCGAGGCGGCGAGGCCGTGCCCGTCATCCTCGCCCTGGGCCAGGGTGAACGGCACCACGGCGCCGCCGAAGAGGCAGAGGATGCGCTTCAGCGGCCGCACCCAGATGAAATCGCTGCTGCCGCCCCAGCGCATGGACTTGGGCCAGGGGAAACGGCGCAGCAGGGCGGGGATGATCTCGGCCAGCACCTCCTGCGTCGGCCGGCCGGGGCGGCGGATGACGGCGTAGAGATAGGCGGCGCCCTTCACCTCGCGCGTCTCCAGCTGGTCCTGGCGCAGGCCGGTGGCGCGCAGGAAGCCCTCCAGCGCCGGGCCGGCGGCACCGGCCCGCGGGCCGCGCCGCTCCTCCTCGACCGCCGCCGTCCCCGCCGGCAGCTCGGCCACCAGCGTCAGGCGGCGCGGACCATAAAGGGTGCGCAGCCCCTCCGCGGGCAGGCCGGCCCCCTTCAGCGCCTCGCCCATCAGCCGCGCCAGATCCTCAGCCGCGCGCGCCTGCATGCGGGCGGGGATTTCCTCGGAGAAGAGTTCGAGCAGAAGTTCGGGCATCGGGGGCCTTGGCGGGAAAAGGGGCCGGAGCGGAGTCTCGGCGCCGAATCAGGCGCCGGCGTGGCAGTCTCGGGCGGGCGGCCTCAGCCGCCGAGCCAGGTCTCGCAGCAGGATCTGGCCAGGGCGCGCACCCGGCCGATGTAGCTGGCGCGCTCGGTCACCGAGATGGCGCCGCGCGCGTCGAGCAGGTTGAAGGCGTGGCTCGCCTTGATGCACTGGTCATAGGCCGGCAGGGCGAGGCGCTTCTCCACCAGGGCGGCGCATTCGGCCTCGGCGTCCCGGAAGTGCTGGAACAGCAGCGCCGTGTCGGCGAATTCGAAGTTGAAGGCGCTGTACTCCCGCTCGGCGCGCAGGAAGACATCGCCATAGGTGACGCCCTCGCCGTTGAAGTCGAGGTCATAGACGTTCTCGACGCCCTGGATGTACATCGCCAGCCGCTCGAGGCCGTAGGTCAGCTCGGCGCAGGGCTTGTCCACCGGGATGCCGCCGACCTGCTGGAAGTAGGTGAACTGCGTCACCTCCATGCCATCGCACCAGACCTCCCAGCCGAGGCCCCAGGCCCCCAGCGTCGGGCTCTCCCAGTCATCCTCGACGAAGCGGATGTCGTGCAGCGCGGGGTCGATGCCGAGCGCCCGGTAGCTCTCGATCAGCAGGGCCTGCGGGTCGGCCGGGCTCGGCTTCAGGATCACCTGGTACTGGTAGTAGTGCTGCAGCCGGTTCGGGTTCTCGCCATAGCGCCCGTCGGCCGGGCGGCGGGAGGGCTGCACATAGGCCGCCTTCCAGGGCTTCGGCCCGAGCGCCCGCAGGGTGGTGGCGGGATGGAAGGTGCCGGCGCCCATCTCCATGTCGTAGGGCTGCAGGATCACGCAGCCCCGCGCCGCCCAGAAGCGGTGCAGCGTCAGGATGATGTCCTGGAAACTGAGGGGTTTGGTCCGGTTCGGCGTCTCGGTCATCATCCAGGGTCTTGGGCTTGCGGCCGTGTTATGCGCCGCACCATAAGACCCGCCCCACACCCCCGCAAGGAAGGGCACAGGCCATGGCCGCCAGCGAAACCGTGATCCGCAGCTACTATGACGCCTTCAACGCCGGGGATGTCGAGGGCATGCTGGCGCTGCTGACCGAGGATGTGCTGCACGACATCAACCAGGGCGCCCGCGAGGTGGGCAAGGCGGCGTTCCGCGCCTTCCTGCTGCGCATGGCGGCGCACTACCGCGAGGAGCTGCGCGACATCGTGGTGATGTCCGGCGAGGGCGGCCGCCGCGCCGCCAGCGAGTTCATCGTGCACGGCACCTACCTGGCGACCGATGCCGGGCTGCCGGAGGCGCGGGGCCAGACCTACGTGCTGCCGGCCGGCGCCTTCTTCGAGCTGCGGGACGGGCTGATCGCCCGGGTCAGCAACTACTACAACCTGGCCGACTGGATCGCCCAGGTCGGCGACTAGGCCGGGGGGCCCCGCCCCGGTCAGGCCAGGAAGTCCGGGCTCTCCCGCGTCAGGATGCGGCGGACGCTGTCGAGGTGCAGCCGGGCGCTGTCGGCCCGGCCGGCGGCCTCCTGCGCGGCCACGCGGCGCGCCACCTCCTCCGGCACCGGCTTCAGCGCCCGGCCGGAGGACATGGCGAGAAGCTGCGCCTGCGCCGCCCGCTCCAGGTAGTAGAGGTCGTCCCAGGCCTCGGCGATCGTCTCCGCCACCACCATGACGCCGTGGTTCTTCATGAAGACGATGTCGGCCTCGCCCAGGCTGCCGGCGATGCGGTCGCCCTCGCGCGAGTCGAGCGCCAGGCCGTTGTAGTCCTCGTCCACCGCGGTGCGGCCGTAGAAGCGCAGCGCCGTCTGCCCCGCCCAGACCAGCGGCTCGCCCTCCAGCATGGCCAGCGCGGTCGCGTGCGGCATGTGGGTGTGGAAGGCGACCCGCGCGCGGGGCTTCAGGGCGTGGATGCGGGCGTGGATGTAGAAGGCCGTCGCCTCCGGCTGGCCCTGGCCTTCCACCACGTTGCCGTCGAAATCGCAGACCAGCAGGCTGGAGGCGGTCACCTCGGCGAAGGACAGGCCGTGGGGATTGACCAGGAACAGATCCGGCCGTCCCGGCACCACGGCGGAGAAGTGATTGCAGATGCCCTCCTGCAGGCCGAGCCGCGCCGCCATGCGGAAGCAGGCGGCAAGATCGACCCGCGCCCGCCGCAGCGCCTCCGCCTCCGGCGGGTGGTTGTGCGCCAGGCTCGGCACCGGGGCGGAGGAGGCGGCGAGGGAATGGGCCATGACTGCGACATCCTCGGGCGGCTGGAGGGGGGTGAAGGCCGGCAGATTGCGGCCGGTGCCGGCCGGGCGCAACCGGGCTCGGCCAAGGGGGAGCCTTCGGCCAGAGGAGACTCAGCCAGGGGCGATGCTCTCGCGGATGAAGCCGATCAGCGGCTCGACCAGCTGGCTCTGCCCGGTCGCGTCGCCGAACACCGCCATCTCCGCGACGCCCAGGGCCGGCAGACCGTGATGCTCGGTCAGGCCCTCGGGCAGGCCGGAACGGCCGAGCACGGTGACGGCGAGGCCGGCCTGCGCCGCCGCCGCCACGCCGAGCAGGCTGGCGGAGACATAGACCACCTCGAACTCCATCCCGGCCCGCGCCAGGGCGGCCAGGGCGCGGTCGCGGAACATGCAGCCCTGCGGCAGCATGGCTACCGGCAGCGGCCGCCCCTCGGGCGGTGCCCAGCCCGGCGCCGCGACCCAGACGATCGGCTCGGTCCAGATCGGCCGCCCCTCGGTCTCGCCATCCCGCCGCTTGCCCAGCACCAGATCGAGCTCGCCCCGCTCCTGCGCCGCGCGCAGCTCATGGCTGCGGCCGACCTCGATCTCCAGCGCCAGCTCGGGAAAGGTGCGGGCGAAGCGGGCCAGGATGGGCGCCAGGTTGCGCGGCACGAAATGATCGGCGACGCCGAGGCGCAGGCGGCCAGCCACCGGCGGCGCGATCATCCGCCGCACCGCCTCGTCGTTCAGTGCCAGCATGCGGCGGGCATAGGCGAGCAGCGTCTCGCCCTCGCGCGTGAGCGCGATGCTGCGGCTGGTGCGCTCCAGCACGCGCTTCTGCAGCAGCTCCTCCAGGCGCTTCACCTTCAGGCTGACGGCGGATTGCGTCAGGCCCCCCCCCGCCGCGCCCGCCCGCCCGAGGCGGTGTGCCGGCATTATCTTTCCAGCG
>NZ_JBSXMU010000119.1:0-9600 GCF_054073225.1 Teichococcus aerofrigidensis | reverse complement strand
CTTCGCCCTGCTCGGCTGCATCCGCTTATGGATCAGGTTCGTCCACGCGGCCTAGGTAGACCAGCGGAAAGGCTGCTCTAACCTCATTACTCAGGAAGGTAGGCGTCGAGTTGGAAGTGGTGGTGTACCTGGCGCCAGTGGCACGGGGTTCCCCGTGGACGTACTCGTAAAACAACCAGTCAACATTCTTTGGATTGGGCCGGAACTGAACCCCAACTTGCATGCCGCCGCGCCGTGATTTTCCGAAGAAGTCAGAATCCATCAGACCGTTAGCAGACGGCCATTTGCCGCCCAAAAGGAAGTCCAGAGCCGACAGGATGTTGGTCTTGCCGGAGTTGTTCGGGCCTATCAGGGCGGTGAGTTTTCCGGGGTAGAAATCCAATTCCCGGATGGAACGGTAGTTCCTAATGCAAACTCTCTGGATCTGCACGCCGTCCCCCGAGCTGGCCTAATGGGTGACATAATTGCTTACTTGCGCTTGCGTTACAACTTTCGGTTGATGTCTAAGGCGCTGGTATTTGGCTTAGTCCTCAGTTCGGGTCCTTCCGGTTGCCCTTCGACACGATGAGCATGTCCTCGTCCGGCAGCGGGCGCTGCAGCTCGCGGGCGACCTCCCACGGCGCCTCTAGCCAGGTGTCCATCTCGTCCGGGGTCGTCAGCAGCACCGGCATCGCCTTGGGGTGGATGGCGCCCACCGTCTCGTTGGGGTCGCAGGTCAGGAAGCCTTAGAGCTCGTGCTCGCCCTCGACCGGGTTCGACTTGGGGCCGCGGGTGCCGGTCCAGGTGGTCCAGATGCCTGCGAAGGCGAACGGCGGCCGCTCCTCGGACAGCGCGAACCACACCGGCGTCTTCCTGGGCTTGGTGTCCTCCCACTCGGAGAAGGATGTCACCGGCACCAGGCAACGGTGCGCCGGGCCGAGCCAGCGGCGCCAGTGCGGGCTACGGGTGTTGCGGATGTTGGTCACGGGATGGCCGCCGTACTGCTCCGGGCCCGGCATGCCCCAGCGCATCATGGTCAGCTCCCGCTCGCCGTCCTCCGCCTGCCGCACGACGGGCGCCATGCTGTCGGGGTAGATGGCGGGCAGGGGAGGGAGGTTTCCGGTGCGATCCCGCGTGGCGCTGGTCAGCTTCAGGATGGCCCGCTGGTTGCTGATCATGGAGTAGAGATCGCACATCGCCTGTCTCCCGCAGGCGTGGATTCCTGCCCCGCGCCCTAGGCACCCTACCTGTCGTCGCCGCTGTCCAGAAGCCGGTCAGCGAGGTGTCAGCTCAGCCCAAAGCAGCCGATTGCCCAACGCGAGCAGCTTCCCACGACCGGACATAGCTCAACAGGCCAGCCAATGGCGGAGCCAGGCTCGACGGGGGCCAATGAGCCACCTTGATACCTCGCCCTCCAAGGTATAGCGTTTCGCCATGTCGAAGGAACCTGCCCTCCGCGCCGTCGCCCGTCCCGCCCCGGACTTCACGGACCGGGCCTACTGGGCTGGGACCATCAAGATGGCGCTCAGCCGTTTCTTCGTCCTCCAGGTGCTGCACGATGGCCCGGCGCACGGCTACGACATCGCGCGCGCCGTGGAACGGACCACCAACGGCTGCTGCTCACCGTCCGAGGGCGCCCTCTACCCGACACTGCGCGAGTTCGAGCAGGGCGGCTACGTCACCTCCGAGGCCGAGGTGGTCTCCGGCCGCGAGCGCAAGGTCTACACCCTGACTGACAAGGGCCGAAAGGCCTTCAAGGTCGGCCTGGAAGCCTGGATGGACGCTACGGCCACCCTGACCGAGACCGACCGCGCCGCATCGGCCCGCAGCAAGGCCAAGGGCGCCTGCCAATGCTGACCTTTGGCTTGACCGGATACATCGCCCACCGAGGCATACCGAAGGAAACGTCAGATGAGCTCCTGCTGCTCCGGCAAGCCGGGCCCTCAGAACAGGGCCGCTGAGGGCTTCACGAACCCTGACCCGCTGCCCGTCGCCGTCATCGGCGGCGGCCCGGTGGGCCTGGCCGCCGCGGCGCACCTGCTCGCGCGCGGCCTCGAGCCGGTGGTGTTCGAGGCCGGGCCCTCGGTCGGCACGGCGCCACTCGGCTGGGGCCACGTCCACGCCTTCTCCCCCTGCCGGTACAACGTGGACCGCGCCTGCCGCGCGCTCCTGGAGCGGCACTGGTGGAGGGCTCCGGATGCCGAAGCCTTCCCGACCGGCCGCGATTTGGTGGGGGACTACCTGGCGCCTCTGGCCGCCCTGTCGGAGATCGCCGCCACCCTGCGCCTGGACACGCGGGTCATCGGCGTGGCGCGGTCGCGGGCAGGCAAGGTGCGTGACGCCGGTCGCGAGCGGCAGCCCTTCGAGGTCCGGTTCCAGGCCGATGGCCGGGAGAGCCGGATGCTGGCGCGGGCGGTCATCGTCGCCACCGGCACCTGGGGGCATCCGAACCCGGCAGGCGCCTCCGGCCTCCCCGCCATCGGCGAGCGCCAGGCGGCCGACCGCATCCGCTACGGCATGCCGGACGCGCTGGGCGCCGAGCGCGGCCGCTACGCGGGCCAGCGCGTCCTCGTCGTCGGCTCCGGCCATTCGGCCGTCGGCACCCTGATCGACCTCGCCATCCTGGCCGGGCAGGCGCCGGGCACGACCATCCTGTGGGCGGCCCGCAGCGCCGACCTGACGCGGGTCTACGGCGGCGGCGCGGCCGACCAGTTGCCGGAGCGCGGCGCCCTGGGCCAGCGGCTGCGTCACCTGGTGAAGACCGGAGCCGTGAAGCTCCTCGCGCCCTTCTCCGTGGACGAGGTCCGCCGTGGCGCCGACGGTTCCCTGCAGGTCATGAGCCTCGAGGGCAGGATGGTGGACGCCGACGAGATGGTGGTGGCCACCGGCCTGCGCCCCGACCTCGGCATCCTCGGCGAGGTGCGCCTCGACCTGGACCCGGCGCTGGAATGCCCGCGCGTGCTGGCGCCGCTGATCGACCCCAACCTGCACTCCTGCGGCACCGTGCGCCCGCACGGCGCCTTTGAACTCCAGCAGCCGGACAGCGGGCTTTTCCTTGCCGGGATGGCCAGCTACGGCCGGGCGCCCACCTTCCTGCTGGCGACCGGCTATGAGCAGGTGCGCTCCATCGCCGCCTTCCTGGCGGGCGACCTGGAGGCGGCGCGCCGGGTGGAACTCGACCTGCCGCAGACGGGTGTCTGCAGCAGCAGTCGCGTGCTGCCCACCGACGCCGAGGCGGCGTCCTGCTGCACGCCCACGACGCCCCAGGGCGCCTGCTGCGCTCCCAAGCCTGAGCTGGACGCGGCGACGCCGTGCTGCGGCACCGCGACCCAGAAGGTGGCCACTCCGGCCGAGCCAGCCGAATGAGCCAGGCCGCGCTGCCGGGGCACGCCGTCCCCGCCGACGCCGCGACGCGCCGGAACCGGCTGACGGTCGTGTCCGCCATCGGCGTCGCCCAGATCCTCGCCTGGGGTTCCTCCTACTACCTGCTGGCCGTCCTCGCCGGGCCGATCGCCGCGGACACGGGCTGGCCGCTGACCTGGATCATGGGCGCCCTGTCCATCGGCATGCTGGTCTCCGGCCTGGTGTCCCCGCGCATCGGCCACCTCATCGACCGGCGCGGCGGCCGCCCCGTGCTGGCGGCGAGCGCCGTCCTGCTCTCCGCGGGCCTGCTGCTGCTCGGGCTGGCGCCGAGCCTGCCGGTCTTCGTGCTGGCCTGGATCGTCCTCGGGCTGGCCATGGGCGCCGGTCTCTACGACCCGGCCTTCTCGACGCTGGGTCGGCTCTACGGCGAGCACGCGCGCCCGGCCATCACCCACGTGGCCCTGTTCGGCGGCTTCGCCAGCACCGTCTGCTGGCCGCTCAGCGCCTTCCTGGTTGACCACCTGGGCTGGCGCGGCGCCTGCCTGACCTACGCTGCCATCCACCTGGCCATCGTGCTGCCGCTCTACCTGTTCGGCGTCCCACGCGAGGCGGCCAAGCCCGCTCCGGCATCCGTGGCCAAGGCGGCCGGAGCGCCGGGCCACGTGCAGGCCAGCCAGCGCCACGCCTTCGTCATCCTGGCAGCGGGGTTCAAACTGGCGGCGGTCATCATGACCGTGGTCTCCGTCCACCTGCTGACGCTGCTGCAGTCGCAAGGGCTGGCCCTGGCCGCCGCCGTCGCCCTGGGCACGCTGATCGGCCCGGCCCAGGTCGGTGCCCGCGTGCTGGAGATGCTCTTCGGCAGGAAGGCTCATCCCATCTGGAGTCTGGTCGCCTCGGCGGTGCTGGTTGCGGTCGGCCTGGGCATGCTGGTGGGCGCGCCGGGCGTCGCGGCGGCGGGCATCGTCATGTACGGCATGGGCAGCGGCATCCGCTCCATTGCCCGCGGCACGGTGCCCTTGGCCCTGTTCGGCAAGGAGGGCTACGCGGTGCTGATGGGGAAGATCGCGATGCCGACCCTCATCGCGCAGGCCGCCTCACCCTTCCTGGGCGCCTGGCTGCTGGACAGCTTTGGCGCCTCCACCACGCTGGCCGTGCTGTGCGCTACCGCCGTCCTGAACATCCTGATGGTGCTGGCGCTCGTGCCGTATGCGCTCCGGCGGCAGCGCCGCGACGCCCGGCAGGCGCCTTGACCTTCCCACGGAAGTAAGATGCAGGCTGCCAGGTCACACGCGGTGATGGAGAGTGGTTTGTCGGCTACGCGGCTTGGCTGTGGAGTGAACTGGATAGGGGTGGCCACTCTCTATCGGCGCGAGGTCCAGAGATTCCTCGCGGTCGCAGCTCAGACGGTCGGCGGCCCCGTGGTCAGCACGCTGCTCTTCCTGGCCGTCTTCGGTGTGGCGCTTGGCCGCCATGCACCGGAGCCGGGTGGCGTTCCTTACCTGGTCTTCGTCACCCCGGGCCTCATCATGATGGCGGTCTTGCAGAACGCCTTCGCCAACACCTCGTCGTCTCTCCTTGTCGCGAAAGTCCAAGGCAACATCGTCGACCTCCTGCTGGCGCCGCTCGGGCCCGGGGAGTTCCTGACCGGCATGGCGCTTGGGGGTGTCACACGAGGCGTCCTGGTAGGCGCGCTGACCGCCCTGGCCGCCGCGCTCTTCGTGCCCCTGCCGCTCGCGAACCTCGCCCTCTGCCTGTTCTACGCCGTCGGCGGCTCCCTGCTGTTCGCACTGCTGGGCGTTCTGGGCGGGTTGTGGGCCCAGAAGATGGACCACCAGGCCGCCGTGACGAACTTCGTCATCGCGCCGCTGACGCTGCTGTCCGGCACCTTCTATGCCGTCAGCAGTCTGTCCGAGCCATTCCGCTCGATCGCCTATGCCGATCCCGTCTTCTACATCGTGGACGGCTTCCGGCACGGCGTCACGGGCCATTCGGAAGCATCACCGCTCGTTGGAATTCTCGTGGTACTGGTCTCCAATGGCCTGCTCGGCGTCCTGTGCCATCGGCTACTCGCGTCGGGCTGGCGGCTGCGCCAGTGACCCAGCCGACGTCGAGGACGAGGCCCGCGATGACTGAGCACGGCCAACCTGCGGCGGCCATCGTGGTGGAGGGCCTCCAGAAGGTCTATCCAGGTACAGGCGGCCGGGCCGCCAAGCACGCCCTCAAGGGGGTGAACCTGACCATCCCCCGAGGTAGCATCTTCGGCCTGCTCGGCCCGAACGGCGCCGGGAAGTCGACCCTCATCAACATCCTGGCCGGGCTGGTGACGAAATCGGCCGGGACGGCACGGGTCTGGGACATCGACATCGACGAGGCGCCACGGGCGGCACGGGCCGCGATCGGCGTCGTGCCGCAGGAACTCACCCTGGACCCCTACTTCCCCGCCCAGGCCGCGCTCGAACTCCAGGCCGGGTTGTTCGGTATCCCAAAGGCGGCCCGACGCACCGACGAGCTCCTCGAGGTTCTGGGACTGGCGGACAAGGCCACGGCTCCCGCGCGCAGCCTTTCCGGCGGCATGCGACGGCGGCTCATGGTGGGCAAGGCGCTGGTCCACAGTCCGCCCGTCCTCGTGCTCGACGAACCCACGGCGGGCGTGGACGTGGCTCTGCGCCAGCAGCTTTGGGATTACGTCCGGCTGCTCAATCGCCAGGGCACCACCGTCCTGCTCACGACCCATTACCTCCAGGAGGCGGAGGCGCTGTGCGATCAGATCGCCGTTCTGGCCGACGGACAGGTCGTTGCCCATGACACCACAGACGCCCTGTTCCGGCGCGTGGAGGACCAGGAACTCGTCGTCGACGTCTCGCCGCCGGTCAGCGCTCTCCCCGATGCGCTCGGTGCCTTCAGTCCTGTGCTGGCCAGCCCAACAAGGCTGGTGTTCCGCTACGGGCAGGCGAGCGGCAATGTCGATGGAATGCTCGCCGCCATCCGTGCCGCAGGGCTGCGTATCACGGGCGTGACCACGAAGCAGCCGGACCTGGAGAACGTTTTCCTCCAGCTCGTGCAAGGCTCAGCGAGCGACCGTGAAGGGGCAACCAACTGAAGCGCTTCGCAGACCAGGTGCTCTCGACCAGCCACAGGAACCTTTCACCCATGCCTGAGCCGAACACAGCCGCTCTCGCCAAGCAGCGTCCCGAAGTCACCGTTCGGCCTGCCATGGATGCCGACATGGACGCCGTTGCCGCCATTTACCGGCACCCCGTCCTGCACGGCACCGCCACCTTCGAGACGGAGCCGCCGACTACTGAGGAGATGCGGCAGCGCCGGGCCGCCACAACCGAGCGCGGGCTGCCCTACCTGTTGGCCGAAGGCAGCGATGGCCGTGTGCTCGTTACGCCCACGCGAGCGCCTGCTGGTCTCGACCTCCATGTCGCTGCCCGGCCAAGCTCGTCGACCTTGAACGTCTTCCAGGCAACCACGGTATTGACCCTGTAGTGGCTACAGGGTCCATATCGGCGGCCTTCCATCCCGCTGCGACCCGCGTGGATGCTTGAAAGGGGAAGGCGATCGATGACGATGCACGAAGGCACGGCGGCCCCGGTGGAGCTGCGTTACCTGGTCGAGGGCATGGATTGCTCTGGCTGCGCCCTGAAGATCGAGGACGCCGTCGAGCAGCTCGGCGGCGCCCAGGACATCCAGGCCAATTACAAGACGCAGGTCCTTGAGCTGCGGCTTGATGAGGCCACCACGCCCCGCACGGCGCTCGAAGAGAAGATCCGCGGTCTCGGTTACGGTGTGGCGCCTCTGGCGTGACCTAGGGAGCAGGACAACAGCCATGGCTGACGGCGGAACGGCTACACGCGATCCTGGATCCAGGGCGGCCCTGCGGTACCACGTGGAGGGCATGGATTGTCCCTCCTGCGCCTCCAAGATCGAGACGGCTGTCGGCCGTTTCGAAGGCGCCGGGGACATCCGGATCAACTACCACCGCCAGGTGCTGGCCTTCCGGCTGGACGAGGCAGCCACGCCGCGCTCGGCCGTGGAGGAGCAGATCCGCAAGCTCGGCTACGGCGTCGCCCCCGTCGAGGCGCCGCGGGTGGTCGCGGGCGAGCTTGGCGCCGCCGCCGACGTGGCGCTCGTTCGTCCGCGCCAGCCATGGTGGAAGGGGAAAAAGGCGCGGCTCGCCGCGGTAATCGGCGTCCTCATGGTGGCCGGGTTTGCCGTCTCGCTCGCTGTCCCGGCCCTGGACCACTGGGTTTACCTGCCCGCCGCCCTGCTCGGCCTTGTCTACTTCGGCCGCAAGGCCATCGCCGCGGCACGCGCCGGGTCGCCCTTCAGCATCGAGATGCTGATGTCGATCGCGACGGTCGGCGCCATCGCCATCGGAGCGACCTCCGAGGCGGCCGTGGTGGTGTTCCTGTTCACCGTCGGCGAGCTGCTCGAGGGCATGGCGGCCGGACGGGCGCGCGCTGGCATCGAGGCGCTCGGCGCCCTGGTGCCGAGGACTGCGCTGCGCATCGAGGATGGCACGGCGCGGGAGGTGCCCGCCGCCAGCCTGAAGGTCGGCGACCTCGTCCTGGTCCGCCCGGGCGATCGCGTCTCGGCCGACGGCGAGGTGACCGAGGGCGAGTCCGAGGTGGACGAGAGCCCGGTGACCGGCGAGTCCGTCCCCGTCCCCAAAGCCGAGGGCGCCTCCGTCTTCGCGGGCAGCATCAACGCCTCTGGCGCGCTGCAGGTCCGGGTGACGAAGCCCGCCTCCGACAACACCATCGCCCGCATCATCCGCCTGGTGGAGGAGGCGCAGGACGCCAAGGCGCCCACCGCCCGCTTCATCGAGCGGTTCTCGGCCGTCTACACACCTATCGCGGTCGCCGTCGCGGCTCTGGTGGCTGTGGTGCCGCCGCTTTTCCTCGGTGCCGACTGGGACACCTGGATCTATCGAGGCCTGGCGCTGCTGCTGGTCGCCTGCCCCTGCGCCCTCGTCCTCTCGACGCCCGCGGCCATCGCCTCCGGCCTCGCCGTCGGCACCCGACGCGGCCTGCTGGTGAAAGGCGGCGGCGCCCTGGAGGCCATCGGCCGGATCCGCACCGTCGCCTTCGACAAGACCGGCACCCTGACCGAGGGGCGGCCCCGCGTGACGGACGTCCTCGCCTTGTCCGGCCCGGAGCGCATCATGCTCGGCCTCGCCGCCGCGGTGGAGAACGGCTCCAGCCACCCGCTCGGCCGCGCCATCCTGGAGCGGGCGGACGCCGATGGCATCCCGCTCCGCCCCGCCAAGGACTCGCGGGCCATCCCGGGCAAGGCCGTCGAGGCGGTTGTCACCGGCAAGCGGGTGGCCGTCGGCTCGCCCTCCCATGCCGCCGGACGGGCACCGCTTCCGGCCGACGCGGCGCGGACGGTCGCCGAGTGGGAGAACCAAGGAAAGACGGTGGTCGTCGTCTCCGTGGACGGTGCCCACACCGGCCTGATCGCGGTGCGCGACGAGCCCCGGCCGGACGCAGCCGCGGGCATCCGGGCGCTCGACGCCCTGGGCGTCGAGGCCGTCATGCTCACCGGCGACAACGTCCGCACCGGGCAGGCCATCGCCGGGGCGCTCGGCCTGAAGGTGAAGGCGGGCCTGCTGCCCGAGGACAAGCTGCGCGAGATCGGCGCCCTCAAGGAAAAGGCGCCCGTGGCCATGGTCGGCGACGGCATCAACGACGCGCCCGCGCTCGCGGCCGCTTCAGTCGGCATCGCCATGGGCGGCGGGACCGACGTGGCCCTGGAGACGGCCGACGCGGCGCTGCTGAACAGCCGCGTCGTGGATGTGGCCGCCCTGGTCGGGCTGTCGCGCGCGACGCTCTCCAATATCCACCAGAACGTGGCCATCGCCCTCGGTCTGAAGGCGGTCTTCCTGGTGACGACGGTGGTCGGCGTCACCGGCCTCTGGCCCGCCGTGCTGGCCGACACCGGCGCGACGGTGCTGGTGACCCTCAACGCCCTGCGCCTGCTCGGATACCGCTTCAAGGGCGTGGCGCATGACTGAGGTCCTGCCTAGGGCGCGCCTCGCCTGGACCTGGAGCGCGGCGACGGCCGCGCTGGCCTTCGCGCTGGACCAAGCGACGAAGTGGTGGGTGCTGGCCCATCTCATGGATCCGCCCCGCGTCATCCCCATCACCCCGTTCTTCAACCTGGTGCTGGGATGGAACCGGGGCGTCAGCTTCGGTCTGCTGTCGGCGGACCACCCCGCGACGCCCTGGCTCCTGTCCTCCCTCGCGCTCG
>NZ_JBSXMU010000118.1:0-9662 GCF_054073225.1 Teichococcus aerofrigidensis | reverse complement strand
GGTCGCGCGGCGGCCGCGCCGAGCCGCGGCTGGACTGGCCGCGCCAGCGCTGAGCCCCCGGCGCTGAACCCGGCCTGCTCCGGGCGGGGCCTCAGCGCCCCGCCGGAGCGGCGCGCAACGCGCCCACCACCGCCTGGGTAAAGCCGTCGGCGTCCATGTCGATCAGGTCCTTCTGCCGCGTCGGCACGGCGACGAAGACCTTGACGAAGCGCCCGGCGGCCAGGCCCACGCACATCTGCTGCCACATCGCCGTGCGGCCATAGCTGCCTTCCAGCGTGGCGCAGCGGACCGGTGCGCCTCCCGCCACCGGCAGGTCCCGCCGGTGGCTCTCGGCCATCTGCTTGCCGGGCGCCGGGGTCGTGCTGTCCCGCACCCCCTCGTCCAGCTGCGCCTCGATGACGGCGGGCGGGGTATCGAGTGGCAGGGCGGGATGCCCCCGATCGTAGATGATCACCGAGGCGATGGCGGCGCGGGCCGCCACGCCGTTGCGCATGTCGGTGGCATAGTCCACCGCGCGGCCCTGGCCGGGCTGGGCGGCCTCCATATCCGTGGTGATCCCCCGGCTGAAGCCGGCGGCCGAGGCCGGCAGGCGCCGCAGCGCCTCGTCGAGGCCGGGACGGTCCCCGGGCATGGGTCCGGAGGGCTGGGCGGCGCAGGCCGCCAGCAGCAGGGCCGCCAGCAGGCCGGCCCTCAATGCGCCACCCCTGGCAGGTTCAGCCCCAGTTGCAGTGTCGCATTCGCCATCAGCAGCCCCTCCCACAGAAGTTCCAGGCCGATATAGGCGATCAGCGCCACGCCGACATAGGCAATGACCTTGAACCGGTCCAGGAGTTTGGCCAGCAGGCCGCCGAGCAGGCCCATCATGACGATGGACACGCCGAGGCCGATGACCAGAAGGGTGAGGTTGGAGCGCGCCACGGCGGCGACGGCCAGCACGTTGTCGAGGCTCATCGACACATCGGCGAGGATGATCTGCCACAGCGCCTGGCCGATCGACTTCTCCCTGGGCGCGGCATGCGCTCCACCTTCCGCCTCCTGCGCCCCGCCGCGCAGCTCGCGGAAGAAGGTCCAGGCGATGTAGAGCAGGGCCAGGCCGCCCACCAGGTCGATCCACCAGAACTCCAGCAGCAGGGTGGCGAAGATCGAGAAGACGATGCGCAGCACCGCGGCGGCGATCACCCCGAAGAGCACGGCCTTGGCGCGCAGCCGCTCCGGCAGGCCGGCGGCGGCCATGCCGATGACGACGGCATTGTCGCCCGACAGGATGATGTTCAGCCACATGATCTCGGCCAGCGCGGGCAGCATGCCGGTGAAGGCGTCCATAGTTCCTCGCTCAGTGTCGATGGCGGGCCGCGGCGCCGCCCGGCACGGCGCCACGGACCGGGAAGGAAGGGGCGGGAACGCTCGGGGAGACGGCCCTCCCCGTCAAGGCGGAGGCGTCCGGCGCATGACGGAGGGGCAATCCGATGCGGAACCGGGCTCATTTTCGGCGCTCCGGCCGGCCCGCCTGCAAACCGGCACGAAAAAGGGCCGCCCCCTCGCGGGAGCGGCCCCTTCCGTCAGGCCGCGCCGGTGCGCGACCCGATCCTCAACCGATGGTCCTCAACCGGTGATGAAGGGCAGGATCTCCCCGCCACCCTTCCATATCATCTCGACCGCGACATAGAGGATGACCAGCAGGCCGACCCAGGCGATCCAGCGGTGCCGCTCCAGCAGCTTGGCGATGAAGGTGGCGGCGACGCCCATCAGCACCACCGACATGGCCAGGCCGATGACCAGGATGTAGAGGTGGTCCTTGGCCGCGCCGGCCACCGCCAGCACGTTGTCGAGGCTCATGGAGACATCGGCGACCAGGATCTGGATGATCGCGCCGCGCAGCGTCTTGCGCTCGCCGGTCTGCGCGGCCTCGCCCTGCGCCTCGAGCTCGGCCTCGGTCACCTCCGACTGATGGCCGCGCTGAAGCTCGCGGAACATCTTGTAGCAGACCCAGAGCAACAGGACGCCGCCGGCGAAGGTCAGGCCGACAATGGCGAGCAGCTGGGTGGTGATGGCAGCGAAGCCGATGCGCATGACCGTCGCGGCGGCGATGCCCCAGAAGATCGCCTTGCGGCGCTGGTCCGCCGGCAGGCCGGCGGCGGCCATGCCGACCACGATGGCATTGTCGCCGGCCAGCACGAGGTCGATCAGGAGGACCTGCCCGAGCGCGATCAGCTCAGGCATCCAGGCAGATAAATCCATTTGTCGCTTTCCCGGGCGAAGAGAAGAATGGCTGATCGCGTGCGGGGCCAGGGTTGTCAACCTGTCGGCAACCCGTCACACAGCGCCGCTCCCGCCCCCCTCCGCGCCCTGCCGGCCCCCGCTTCCGGCCGGCCCAGACGACAAGGATCGCCCGCCATGGTCCCGCGCTATGCCCGCTCCGAGATGACCGCCATCTGGTCTCCCGCCTCGCGTTATCGGATCTGGTTCGAGATCGAGGCGCTGGCCGCCGAGGCGATGGGCCGGCTCGGCACCATCCCGGCCGAGGCCGCCGCGGCGATCCGCGAGAAGGGCGCGCCGCTGGCCGCCGCCATCTCCGAGGCCGACATCGCCCGGATCGACGAGATCGAGCGGGAGACAAGGCACGATGTCATCGCCTTCCTCACCTGGATGGCCGAGGGCATCGGTGAGAGCGCGCGGTTCATGCATCAGGGGCTGACCAGCTCGGACGTGCTCGACACCTGCCTCTCGGTGCAGCTCGCCCGCGCCGCCGACCTGCTGCTCGCCGAGCTCGACCGGCTGCTCGCGGCGCTGCGCCGCCGCGCCGAGGAGCACAAGTACACGCCGACCATCGGCCGCAGCCACGGCATCCATGCCGAGCCCACCACCTTCGGCCTGAAGCTCGCCGGACATTACGCCGAATTCATGAGAAACCGGGCCCGCCTGGTCGCCGCGCGGGCGGAGATCGCCACCTGCGCGATCTCGGGCGCCGTCGGCACCTTCGCCGCCGTGGACCCGCGGGTGGAGGCCTTCGTGGCGGAGAAGCTCGGCCTCGCGGTGGAGCCGGTCTCCACCCAGGTCATCCCGCGCGACCGTCACGCGGCCTTCTTCTGCACGCTCGCCGTCATCGCCTCGGGCATCGAGCGGCTGGCGGTCGAGGTGCGGCACCTGCAGCGCAGCGAGGTGCGCGAGGCGGAGGAGTATTTCCATCCCGGCCAGAAGGGCTCCTCGGCCATGCCGCACAAGCGCAACCCGGTGCTGTCGGAGAACCTGACGGGCCTGGCGCGGGTGGTGCGCGGCTTCGCCATGCCGGCGCTGGAGAACGTCGCGCTCTGGCACGAGCGGGACATCAGCCATTCCTCGGTCGAGCGCTTCATCGGCCCGGACGCCACCATCACCCTCGATTTCGCGCTCGCCCGGCTGACCGGGATGATCGACAGGCTGACCGTCTATCCGGCGCGGATGGAAGCCAACCTGGAAAGCCTGGGCGGCGTGGTGCACAGCCAGAAGGTGCTGCTGGCCCTGACGCAGGCCGGCCTCTCGCGCGAGGGCGCCTACCGCGCCGTGCAGCGCGCCGCGATGGCGACCTGGACCGCGCTCGGCCAGCCGGAGGCCCGTTCCTTCCGCGACAATCTCCTGGCCGATGAGGAGGTGGCGGGACGGCTGGATGCGGCGGCGCTCGACAAGGCGATCGATCCGCAACGCGACTTCCGCCATGTCGAGACCATCTTCGCGCGGGTTTTCGGCGCCGGCTGAGGTCCGCGCACGCGCTTGTGACGGCGGCCACACCGCCGCCCGTCGCCGGCCATGGTTCCGCCGCAAGCCAGGACCAGATTAGGGCCCTGACAGGAGGAACCGATCATGCCTCGCTTGCGTGACCTGGCCCTGGCCGGCCTGCTCTCCCTGGGGGCGCTGCTGGCCACCGGCCTGGGCCCGACGCCGGCCCGGGCCGATGAGGTGGTGCTGGTGCATGACCACTGGCGGCGCGGCCCGCCGCCGCCACGCTGGCACCGCCCGCCGCCACCGCCGCGCTATGGCTACTACCGCCCGCCGCCGCCGCGCTATTACCACCCGCCGCCGCGCTACGGCTATTATCCGCCGCCGCCACCGCCGCGCCATTACCGGCCGCCGCCGGGCGTCTACTTCCAGTTCTGAGCCGGCATGAGAAAGGGGCGGGTTCTCCCGCCCCTTCCGCACATATCGGCGCCGTGGCCCTCAGACCAGCCGCGCCGGATGCGGTTCGTCCGATCCGCCCGGGGGCGTCGGGTTGCCGGTGGGCGGTTCCGGCGGCTCAGGCACCGGCCTGGGTCCCGGCGCCGGGGCAGTGCCGCCCGCCGCGGCGGTGGTCGGGTCCGCGGCCGGGTCCAGCGTGCTGACCTCCGGTGTGGCGATCTCCGGTGTGGCGACCTCCGGCGACGTGGCGCCGGAGGCGGTCGCGCCGGAGAGGCCGGCCTCCGTTCCACCCGGCGCCGCGGCCAGCTTCGCCTCCAGCGCGGCAACCCGCCCGGCCAGGGCGCCGGCCTCCTCGCGCGCCCGGCGGGCGACCTCGAGCGCCGCGTCGAGATCCTCGCGCCGGACCAGCTCCAGGCGCTGCACCATGGTCTCCACCTGCGACTTCGCCATGGCCTCGACCTCGGCCCGCAGGCCGGCCATCACGGAGAAGGCGCCGCCCGCCATGCCGGCCAGGTCGTCGAAGAACCGGCCGCGCCGGCCGGGTCCCTGCCCGGCGCCCGCGCCCGGATTGCTCCCCGAACCGCTCCCCGGATTGCTCCCGGGATTGCTCCCGGGATTGCTCCCCTGGCCCGTCTCGGTGCCTGACTCCACCATCGCTCTGCTCTCCTCGTTCCGGCGGAAGCGCCGATCCTGTTGCCTGTGTCGGCCGGGGTGGCCGGGCCGCCGGCGGCTTGCCCCCATCGGGGCCGGACGCCTATACCCGGCGCGCCCGGCGGGCGACCATTCCCTCCCGCTCCACACCGTCGCGGAAGGCTACAGCGATGTATCTGGTCACTGGTGGCGCCGGTTTCATCGGCTCCAATCTCGTCGCCGCCCTGTGTGAACGCGACGCCGAGGTGCTGGTTTGCGACCGGCTGCGCGGCGGCGAGCCGGGGCGCGAGAAGTGGCGCAACCTGGCGCGCCACAACATCGCCGGCATCCTGCATCCCGAGCAGCTCTGGCCCTATCTGGACAGCCGGCCGAAGCTCGACGCCATCCTGCATCTCGGCGCCATCAGCGACACCACGGTGCGCGACGGCGACCTGGTGGCGGAGAACAACCTCGCCCTGACGCTGCGCCTCTGGGCCTGGTGCGCCGAGGCCGGCGTGCCGCTGGTCTATGCCTCCTCCGCCGCCACCTATGGCGACGGCGCCGAGGGCTTCGACGACGACGCGGCGCCGGAGCATCTGGCCCGGCTGCGCCCGCTCAACCTCTACGGCTGGTCGAAGCACGCGACGGACCGGCGCATCGCCGAGCTGCTGCGGCGCGGCTACCCGGCCCCGCCGCAATGGGCCGGCCTGAAGTTCTTCAACGTCTACGGGCCGAACGAATTCCACAAGGGCCGCATGGCCAGCGTGGTGCTGCACAAGTTCCGCCAGATCATGACCGGTGCGCCGGCCACGCTGTTCCGCTCCGACCGCGAGGGCATCGCCGACGGCGAGCAGCTGCGCGACTTCGTGCATGTCGATGACTGCGTCTCGGTGATGCTCTGGCTGCTGGACAACCGCCACGTCTCCGGCCTGTTCAACGTCGGCACCGGCACGGCGCGCAGCTTCCTCGACCTGACGCGCGCGATCTACGCCGCGCTCGACCGCACGCCGGAGATCGCCTTCATCGAGATGCCGGTCGACCTCGTCGGCAAGTACCAGTACTTCACCCAGGCGCGGATGGACCGGCTGCGCGCCGCCGGCTTCGACGGCACCGCGACGGCGCTGGAGGACGGCGTCCGCCGCTACGTGCGGGACTTCCTCACCCAGCCCGACCCCTATCGCTGAAGGCCGCCGGATGCTGCTCGCCATCCCCTTCCCCGCCATCGACCCCGTGCTGGTCGAGATCGGGCCCCTGGCCATCCGCTGGTACGCCCTGGCCTATATCGCCGGCATCCTGATCGGCTGGCGGCTGATGCGCCGGCTTGCCGCCCTGCCGCCGGTGGCGGCGACGGCGCAGCAGGTGGACGACTTCGTGACCTGGGCGGTGCTCGGCGTGATCCTGGGCGGGCGGCTCGGCTATGTCCTGTTCTACCAGACCGACCACTACCTCTCCGCCCCCTGGGAGGCGCTGTATCTCTGGAAGGGCGGCATGTCCTTCCATGGCGGCGCGGCGGGCGTCGTCCTGGCGATGTATCTCTACTGCCGCAACCAGGGCCTCTCCTTCCGCCGTTTCGGCGACCGGCTGACGCCGGTGGTGCCGATCGGCCTGTTCCTCGGCCGGCTGGCGAACTTCATCAATGGCGAGCTCTGGGGCCGCGTCAGCGACGTGCCCTGGGCCATGGTCTTTCCGCATGCCGGGCCGGAGCCGCGCCATCCGAGCCAGCTCTACCAGGCCTTCCTGGAGGGCGCCTGTCTCTTCGTGCTGCTGCAGATGCTGGTCCGCGTCCCCGGCCTGCGGGCGCGCAAGGGCTTCGTCGCCGGCGCCTTCCTGGCGGGCTATGGCGTGGCGCGGATGATCGGCGAGGTCTTCCGCCAGCCGGATGCGCAGATCGGCTTCCTCTTCAGCTTCCCCGGGGGCGGCGCCACCATGGGCCAGCTCCTTTCCATCCCGATGGTGCTGATCGGCCTCGGGCTGATGATCGCGGCGCGGCCCGACCCGGCGGCGGAACCCGCCAGCGCGCGGGCGTGACGCCGGTGGTGGCCCCGGCGTCCAGGGCGGGCGCGGAGCGCCTCGACCGGTTCATGGCCCGCGCCGTGGCCGCCTACTACGCGCGGCGCGATCCCTTCGGCGCGGCCGGCGACTTCACCACCGCGCCCGAGATCTCCCAGGCCTTCGGCGAATGCCTCGGCCTCTGGGCCGCCGTGCTCTGGCAGCGGATGGGCCGGCCCGACCCGGTGCTGCTGGTCGAGCTCGGCCCCGGGCGCGGCACGCTGATGGCCGATGCGCTGCGCGCCATCGCCCAGGTCATGCCGGGCTTCGGCGCCGCGCTGCGGCTGCATCTGGTCGAGCAGAGTCCGGTGCTGCGCGCCGCCCAGGCCGCGCGTCTGGCGGACGCCGCCCCGACCTGGCACGACGCGACCGAGGGCCTGCCGCCCGGCCCCGCGCTGATCCTCGGAAACGAGTTCCTCGACGCCCTGCCGATCCGCCAGTTCGTCCGCCGGGGCGGCGCCTGGCGGGAGCGTTTCGTGGAAGGCGGCGCCTTCGTCGAAGGCCCGGCCGAGGACGCGCCGCCCCTGCCTGACGCGGCGCCCGAGGGCGCGGTGCGGGAGGTCGGCGAGGCCGCCCTGGCCCTGGCGGCCGGCCTCGGCGCCCGGCTCGCCGCCCAGGGGGGAGCCGCGCTGTTCCTCGACTACGGGCCGGCCGAGAGCGGCTTCGGCGACTCGCTGCAGGCCCTCGCCCGCCATGCCGCCGCCGATCCGCTGGCGGCGCCGGGCGAGGCGGATCTGACCGCGCATGTCGATTTCGCGGCGATCGCCGCCGCCGCCCGCGCCGGCGGCGCCGCCACGGCCGGGCCCTTGCCGCAAGGGATCTTCCTGCAATCCCTCGGCCTCGTCACCCGCGCCGCCATGCTGGCCCGGGCCAGGCCGGAGAGCGCCGGGATGCAGCTTTCCGCGGCGCAGCGGCTGATCGCCCCCGAGGGCATGGGCCGGCTGTTCAAGGCCCTGGCGCTTTGCCACCCTGGTCTCCGCCATCCTGGCCTGCCACCCCTTCCGGGCTTCGAGACCGCATGAGCGCCGAATTCCTCACCGACCCCGCCCTGGACGGGCTGCCGCACGGCTTCTTCACCCGCCGCGGCGGCGTCTCCACCGGCGGCTTCGCCAGCCTCAACTGCTCGCTCTCCGGCCGCGACGACCCGGACGCGGTGGCCGCCAACCGCGCCCGCGCCATGGCGGCGCTCGGCCTGCCCGCCGCGGCGCTCTCCGGCGCGCACCAGGTGCATGGCATCACCGTCGCCACCGTGACCGCGCCGGTCCCCAATGCCCGCCGCCCCGAGGCCGATGCGCTGGTCACCGACCGGCCCGGCCTGGCGCTCGGCATCGTCACCGCCGATTGCGGGCCGGTGCTCTTCGCCGACCGCGCGGCCGGGGTGGTGGGTGCCGCCCATGCCGGCTGGCGCGGCGCCGTGGCCGGCGTGCTGGAGGCGACGCTGGACGCCATGGAGGCGCTGGGCGCGCGGCGGGCGCGCATCGCCGCCGTGGTCGGCCCCTGCATCCGCCAGCCCTCCTACGAGGTGGGCGCCGACCTGCGCGAGGCCGTGCTGGCCCACGCGGCGGCGGATGAGCGCTTCTTCACCGCCGCCTCGCGGCCGGGGCATTGGCAATTCGATCTGGCGGGCTATTGTGCCGCCCGCCTCGCCGCGGCCGGCACCGGGCATGTGGCGGTGGTCCAGGCCGACACCCTGGCCGAGCCGGACCGTTTCTTCAGCCACCGGCGACGCACCCTCGCCGGCGAGGGGCCGATCGGCCATCAGCTCTCCGCCATCGCCCCGCCCGGATGACACCCCGGATTGCCCCCCGGATAACCCCCATGCCCTACATGGTGATGTTCCTGCTCCTCTTCGCGCTGACCCTGCTGGTGTCCTGCCTTGCGCTGGTCTGACCGCTGCCGCCAGGCGGCACGGCTGCTGCGGCTCCTGCCGGCCGTGCTGCTGCTCGCCGCCTGCGTCGACATGCGGCCCTATGCCGGCAATCCGGGCGGCGCCGCGCCGCGGCTGGTGCTGCCGCCGGCCTACCGGATCGCCGTGCCGCCGCCGCAGCAGGCGCTGCTGACCGATGCCGGCGCGCAGGCCTTCGCCCGCGAGCTGGCCGAGGCGCTGCAGGCCAATGAGGTGCCCGCCGCCGCCACCGATCCCAACCCGCTCGACTGGCCGCTGACCGTGACCGCCGAGCGGCAGGGGCAGGCGGTCCGTCCGCGCTATGAGCTGCACGATGCCGATGGCGTCTCGCTCGGCACCGCCGAGGGCCAGGCGGTGCCGCTGCGTCTCTGGGGCGGCGAGGCTGCGGCGCAGTTCAAGGCGGTGGCCGTGGCGGATGCGCCGGCGGTGGCCGAGCTGCTCGGCCGGGTGGAGGCGGCGCGCAAGGCGAGCGACCCCGCCGCCCTGGCCGGCAAGGGGCCGATGCGCATCCGGCTCGCCGGGGTGAAGGGCGCGCCGGGCGACGGCAACACCAGCCTGAACGCCCGCATGCGCGACTTCCTGACCAGGCTCGGCTACCTGCCGCAGGATGGCGCCGAGGGCGCCACCTACGCGGTGCAGGGCGATGTCAAGGCGGTGGACGTGCCGGGGGGCCAGCAGCGCATCGAGCTGCAATGGATCGTCTCCCGCCGCGATGGCCACGAGCTGGGCCGGGTGGTGCAGCTGAACGAGGTGCCGCGCGGCACGCTGAACGGCCTGTGGGGCGACGTCGCCTATGTGGTCGCCGAGCAGGCGGCGGGCGGCATCCGGGAGGTGCTGCAGAACGCCGTGCTGCCGCCGGAGGCGGCGCCGAAGCCCGCGGCGGCGGCGGCGGCGCCGGTGGAGGGGCCGATGGTCGGCAGGTCGATCC
>NZ_JBSXMU010000117.1:0-9691 GCF_054073225.1 Teichococcus aerofrigidensis | reverse complement strand
GGCCTGCAGCGCCGCCTCGGCGCGGGCGCGGGAGGCGGGCGGCAGCCCGGCCATCAGCTCGCGCAGGCGCAGCACGTTGAGCGCGGCCCGCAGGTCGGCCAGCTCGGTCAGGCGCACGGTCTGCGCGTCGGCGGCCGAGAGGCGGGCGGCCAGGGCCTCGAAGCGGTCCAGCATGACGCCGAGGATGCGGCGCAGGTCGGCGGGCGCATGGCCCTCGGCGAGCCGGGCGAGGTCGCGCCGGTCGGCCGCCACCAGCCGGCCGACGCGCCAGGACACGCCGAAGGAGCGGACCAGCCGGGTGATCGCCAGCGCCAGGACCAGGCCGCCCAGCGTGGCGAGGCCGCCATCGACGTAGCCGGCGAAGTCGGCGCTGTAGGTCTCCTGCAGGGTCATGACCGCCGGCACGGTGGCGGCCACCGAAAGGGCCATGGCGGTCATCGCCGGCTGGGCGATGAGCGCGCCGGCGATCAGGTAGGTCGGCGTCAGGACCAGCAGCAGCAGCGGGAAGCCGTCGATCCGCGGCAGCACGGCGAAAAGATAGAAGCCGGCGATCAGCACGGCGAGGGCGGCGCCGAGGATGAACTTGCGCAGCGCCGGCGCGGGGTCGTCGAGCTGCGCGAAGATGCACAGGGCGACGGCGCTCATCATCGCCAGGCTGGAGCCGTGCGCCCAGCCGCTGACGATCCAGACGGCGCAGCCCGCCAGGGTGGCGAGGCCGGCGGCCAGGCCCGAGAGGGCGACCAGCAGCGGGTCGAGATGCCCCGGCACCGGCTCCGGCTCGTCGGGGGCCGTCTCCTGCGGCCGCTCGGCCAGGATGCGCTCGGTCAGCAGGCGGCACTCCCGCCAGGCGTCGATCAGCTCGCGCAGCCGCTCCAGGAGGCCCTGGCGCACCAGCGCGGCCCAGGGGGAGAGACCGGGAGAGAGGCCCGAGGAGAGACCGGGGGAGAGACCGGGCGGGGGCGGCGCCTCCTGCATCGCCCGCAGCCGCTCCTCCAGCCGCCGGGCGCCGAGCGTGCGGGCCGGGCCGGCCGGCGCGTCGATGCTCTGCGCCATCCAGTCGGAGATCGCCTGTAGCAGCGGGCGCAGCGCCTCGGCCGCGGCGGGGTCGAGCGCCGCCAGGGTGCGGACGCGCTCGCCGATGGCGGTCAGCAGGGTGGGCAGGGCCCGGGCGCGCTCGTGCAGCCGGGGCAGCCAGAGCAGCTGGGCGCGGCGGTCCGGCGCCTCGTAGCGGGCCTGCAGGAAGAGCAGGCGCAGGGCGGCGCCATCCCGGGCGATGCGGCGCCGCTCCGCGGAGAAGCGATCCGGGTCGTGCTCGCCCGCCAGGCTGTCGGCGCCATAGCGGGCGAGGTCGGCGAGCCAGGCGCGGGTGCCGTCGAGCAGCCTGGGCGTGCCCTGCTTCGGGAAGAGCACGCCGTGCATCAGATAGGCGCAGAGGATGCCGAGGCTGATCTCGATCATGCGCGAGACCGCGGTGTCGAAGACGGTGCCGGGGCTGTCCACGATGGGGAAGCAGATCAGCGCCGCGGTGTAGCCCGAGAGCATGAAGGCGTAGCTGCGCGGGGTCGGGTCGACCATCGAGGCGGCCAGGCAGCCGCCGATCCAGCAGGCCATGACCAGGGCGAAGAGCGCCGGCGCGTCGACCAGGTTGGGCAGCGCCAGGATCGCGAAGACGCCGCCGCCGAGGGTGCCGGCCAGCCGCCAGACCGCCTTGGCGCGCACCGCCCCGGCGAAGGGCTGCGAGACGATGTAGACCGTGGCCATCGCCCAGTAGGGGCGCGGCAGGTCGAGCGAGAAGGCGATGAACAGGGCCAGCGCCGCCGCGGCGAAGCTGCGGGCCGAGAAGAGCCAGTCGGACAGGGAGGGGGCGGTGGGCATCAGTCGCGGCCTTCCGGCGCCGACCCGGGCCCGGCCGAAGCGGCCATGCCGCCGAGCGCCACCCGCATGCCGTCCAGCACGCGGAGGGCCGCGGCCAGGTCCTGCGGCGCGGCGCCGCCCAGCAGCCGCAGGCGCAGGGCGCCGAGGCGGCGATCCGCCTCGCCGGCGGCGGCGACGCCGGCGGGGGTCAGGTGCATCAGCCGGGCGCGGCGGTCGGCGGGGTCGGCCAGGCGCTCGACGCGGCCGGCCTCGCCGAGCTGGTCCAGCAGCCGCACCAGCGAAGGCTGCTCGATCCCCAGCGCCTGGGCCAGCTCGTGCTGGCGGCAGGGCGCGCCGACACGGGCGCGGAGCAGCAGCAGCGGGGCCGCGGTGGCCTGGGTGAGCCCGAGCGGCGCCAGGCAGAGGTCGGCCTCCCGGCGCCAGGCGCGGCCGATGACCTGGAAATGGCCGCCGAAGCGGCGGAGAGCCTCCAGCGACGGCAGGGGGGGCGGGGCGGGCATGGCGGGCAGATAGAAACCTCATCATTAGGATGCAAAGGAATTTGCCATCATCGCCGCCGATGCCGGCTATCGGCGTCCGGGATAACCCCGGGGGAAGGCGGAAGCGGCGGCCGCGGCGGGCGCAGGCGAGCCATGCGCGGCGCGGGGCGAGGACTCCGCTGGACTCTCCCGGCCCGGCCCGGTATAGGCGCGCCTCCGCCGCATCCCGCCCGTGGCGCGCGCCGTTGCGCGCCCGGATTGTTGCGGCGTTTTTCTCAGGGACGCGGGAGGCCCGGCCCCAGCCTATCGGGGACAGCCGTCAGCACCGCGCGCCTCTGAACGCACAGAGGAACGAGTCATGGCGAAGAAGATCGTCGGCTATATCAAGCTGCAGATCCCCGCCGGCAAGGCGAACCCCTCGCCGCCGGTCGGCCCCGCGCTGGGTCAGCGCGGCCTGAACATCATGCAGTTCGTCAAGGAGTTCAACGCGGCGACGCAGCAGATGGAGCCCGGCACGCCGACGCCGGTCGTCATCACCGCGTATTCCGACCGCACCTTCTCCTTCGTCACCAAGACGCCCCCGAACACCTATTTCCTGCTGAAGGCGGCCAAGCTCGAGAAGGGCAGCCAGACCCCGGGCAAGGGTGGCGTGATCGGCCGCGTGACCAAGTCGCAGCTGCGCGAGATCGCCGCGACCAAGATGAAGGACATGAACGCCAACGACGTCGAGGCCGCCGTGCGCATGCTGGCCGGCTCCGCCCGCTCGATGGGCATGTCCGTGGTGGAGGGCTGATCCATGGCCAAGCAGGGTAAGCGCCTGAAGGCGATCTATGCCGGTCTGGACCGCGACAAGCTGTTCGCGCTGCCGGAGGCGATCGCGACGGTGAAGTCGAGCGCCAAGGCGAAGTTCGACGAGACGGTCGAGATCTCGATGAACCTCGGCATCGACCCGCGCCACGCCGACCAGATGGTCCGCTCCATGGTCTCCCTGCCGCACGGCACGGGCAAGACCGTGCGCGTCGGCGTCTTCGCCCGTGGCCCGAAGGCCGAGGAGGCGAAGGCCGCCGGGGCCGACGTGGTCGGCGCCGAGGATCTGCTGGAGCTGGTCCAGGGCGGCACCATCGAGTTCGACCGCTGCATCGCGACGCCGGACATGATGGGCATCGTCGGCCGCCTCGGTAAGATCCTGGGCCCGCGCGGCCTGATGCCGAACCCGCGCCTCGGCACGGTGACGATGGACGTCAAGGGCGCCGTCGCCGCCGCCAAGGCCGGCCAGGTGGAGTTCCGCGCCGAGAAGGCCGGTATCGTCCACGCCGGCATCGGCAAGGTCTCCTTCTCCGAGGAGCAGCTGGTCGAGAACGCGCGCGCCTTCATCGAGGCGATCCAGCGCGCCAAGCCGACCGGCGCCAAGGGCACCTATGTGAAGAAGGTGGCGGTGTCCTCCTCCATGGGTCCCGGCCTCAAGGTCGACGTCGCCTCCCTGGCGGCCTCGGCCTGATCCGGCGCGGCGGGCTCCCCCGGGGAGCGCGCCGGCCGCAGCGAGATACGCGCGCCGCTCCGGTGGCGCGCGGGCAGGGGGGGGGGGGGGGGCGGCGGCCCCGCCCCACCCGCCCCCGGCCCGGGGGGCCCCCGGGCAGGGGGCCGGTCGAGGCCGGCCCCTGACAACCTGTCCGAGAGCGCATGTGGCCCGCGATGGCGGGCCTTAAGGGGGCGGCCGCCCCGCAGGCGTGAGATGGGGATGCCAGGAGATCTGACCGGCGACGCCTCGCGCTGCCGGCGTGATGGACTTGGTCTTCCGCAGACTCAGACAGGCGAACCGGGGCGAGCCGCCAATCCGGCGGCGAGCCCCCGTGTGAACCGGCCGGGGCCCTTCCAGAAGGCACCGGTCACCGTGTGGAGACGGGAGTTGGATCGTACGGAGAAGCGTGCGTTCGTGGCCTCCCTCGCGGATGTGTTCGCGGATACGTCGTTCGTGCTCGTGGCCCAGAACAAGGGTCTCACGGTCGCGGATGTCAGTGATCTGCGGCGCAGGATGCGGGCGGCGGGCGCGACGTATAAGGTCGCGAAGAACCGGCTGGCCACCCTCGCCCTCGACGGCACCCGCTTCCAGGGCATCTCGCCGCTGCTGAAGGGTCCGACCGCGCTCGCGTGGTCGACGGATCCGGTGGCCGTGGCGAAGACCGCCGTGGAGTTCGCCAAGGGTAACGAGAAGTTCGTGATCCTGGGCGGGGCGATCGGTGAGCAGACCCTGAACGTCGATGGCGTGAAGGCTCTGGCCACCCTTCCCTCGCTCGAAACCCTGCGTGCGCAGCTGTTGGGGCTCATCCAGACCCCCGCGACGCGCATCGCCGGCGTGCTTCAGGCACCCGGCGGGCAGGTGGCCCGGGTGCTGGCGGCTTACGCCAAGAAGGACGAGGCGGCCTAAGCGGCGCCTTTCGCGGAAGACACCCGGGTGGGGAGGGGGGCCGGTCCGGCCCCGCCGCCCGGGGATTGCATTCATCATGCCAAGCGACTATTTGGAAGGATACAAGACATGGCCGATCTCGCGAAGCTGGTTGACGAGCTCTCCAGCCTGACCGTTCTGGAAGCCGCCGAGCTGTCCAAGCTGCTGGAAGAGAAGTGGGGCGTCTCCGCCGCCGCTCCTGTTGCCGTGGCCGCTGCTCCGGCTGCCGGCGGTGGCGCAGCCGCCGCTCCGGCCGAGGAGCAGACCGAGTTCACGGTCGTCCTCGCCGCCTCGGGTGACAAGAAGATCAACGTCATCAAGGAAATCCGCACCATCACCGGTCTGGGCCTGAAGGAGGCCAAGGATCTGGTCGAGGGCGCGCCGAAGACCGTCAAGGAAGGCGTTTCCAAGGACGAGGCCGAGAAGATCAAGAAGGTGCTGGAAGAGAACGGCGCCAAGGTCGAGGTCAAGTGAGTTTTACCGGCCCCTTGCCTTGGCGAGGGGCCGGGCCAGCTTGAGCAAGGTTCGGGCGGGGGCCTCCGGGTTCCTGCCCGCGACTGCGTTTCGCGGGGCCGATCCCGCGTGGCGTGAGGTGGGGTAACCCGCCGGCCGGGGCGATTGGGCCGGAGCGAAGGGAAGCAGGACGGGCATGAACGCAATCACGAAGTCGTTCACCGGGCGGAAGCGCATCCGGAAGTCGTTCGGGCGTCTGCCCGAAGTGGCACCGATGCCGAACCTGATCGACGTGCAGCGGGCCTCCTATGAGACCTTCCTGCAGATGGGGGTCGATCCGGACGCGCGCACGAACACCGGGTTGCAGGAGGTCTTCAAGTCGGTCTTCCCGATCGACGACTTCGCCGGCCGTGGCCGCCTGGAATTCGTCCAGTACGAGCTGGAGGAGCCCAAGTACGACGTCGAGGAATGCATCCAGCGGGGGCTGACCTTCGCCGCCCCGCTCAAGGTGCGTCTGCGCCTCATCGTCTGGGACCTGGACGAGGACACCGGCAGCCGCTCCATCCGCGACATCAAGGAGCAGGATGTCTACATGGGCGACATGCCGCTCATGACGGACAACGGCACCTTCATCATCAACGGCACCGAGCGCGTCATCGTCTCGCAGATGCACCGCTCCCCGGGCGTGTTCTTCGACCACGACAAGGGCAAGACGCACTCCTCGGGCAAGTACCTGTTCGCCGCCCGCGTCATCCCCTATCGCGGCTCCTGGCTCGACTTCGAGTTCGACGCCAAGGACATCTGCTACGTTCGTGTCGACCGGAAGCGCAAGCTGCCCGCCACGACGCTGCTCTATGCTCTGGAATCCGAGCGCACCGAGGCCCTGCGCGCCGAGCGCGGCGAGGCGCTGGAGGCGGGCGAGATCCGCGGCATGGACGCCGAGGAGATCCTCAACACCTTCTATGACCAGGTCGTCTTCAGCCGTGGCGCCAAGGGCTGGAGCCAGCCCTTCGTGCCGGACTCCTTCCGCGGCGTGAAGCTGATCGAGAACCTGGTCGATGCCGAGAGCGGCGAGGTGGTCGCCGAGCGCGACACCAAGCTGACGCCGCGTCTGGCCC
Organism: Teichococcus aerofrigidensis; assembly: GCF_054073225.1. NCBI lineage: Bacteria > Pseudomonadati > Pseudomonadota > Alphaproteobacteria > Acetobacterales > Roseomonadaceae > Roseomonas > Teichococcus aerofrigidensis. Next base: position 3,323 of record NZ_JBSXMU010000117.1, on the reverse strand, counting down.
GCAAGATCGCCGAGGCCGGCACCAAGGAGGTGCTGGTCAGCCGCGCCGAGCTGCTCGGCCGCTTCGTCGCCGAGGATCTGGTGGACCTCACCACCGGTGAGATCTGGGCCGAGGCGGGCGACGAGCTGACCGAGCCGAAGCTGGCCGCCATCGAGCAGGCCGGGCTTGACACGCTGCCGACGCTGGCGATCGGCCAGAATGTCGGCCCCTGGCTGCGCAACACGCTGGCGGTGGACAAGAACACCTCGCGCGACGAGGCGCTGATGGACATCTACCGGGTGATGCGCCCGGGTGAGCCGCCGACGCCGGAGACCGCCGAGACCCTGTTCCGCGGCCTGTTCTTCGATGCCGAGCGCTACGACCTCTCCACGGTCGGCCGCGTCAAGATGAACATGCGCCTGGGCTTCAGCCTGGACGACGTGCCGGACACGGTGCGCACCCTGCGCAAGCAGGACATCATCGCGACCGTCCGCACCCTGCTGGAGCTGAAGGACGGCAAGGGCCAGATCGACGACATCGACAACCTCGGCAACCGCCGGGTGCGCTCGGTCGGCGAGCTGATGGAGAACCAGTACCGCGTCGGCCTGCTGCGCATGGAGCGCGCGATCAAGGAGCGCATGGGGTCGGTCGATATCGACACCGTCATGCCGCATGACCTGATCAACGCGAAGCCCGCCGCCGCCGCGGTGCGCGAGTTCTTCGGCTCCTCGCAGCTCTCGCAGTTCATGGACCAGACCAACCCGCTGTCCGAGGTGACGCACAAGCGCCGCCTCTCGGCGCTTGGCCCGGGCGGCCTGACGCGCGAGCGCGCCGGCTTCGAGGTGCGCGACGTGCACCCGACGCATTACGGCCGCATCTGCCCGATCGAGACGCCGGAAGGCCCGAACATCGGCCTGATCAACAGCCTCGCCACCTTCGCCAAGGTGAACAAGTACGGCTTCATCGAGACGCCGTACCGCCTGGTGAAGGACGGCAAGATCACCGGCGCGCCCCGCTACCTCTCCGCCATGGAGGAGGAGAAGCTGGTGGTCGCGCAGGCCGACGCCGAGGTCGATGCCGAGACGGGCGAGTTCCGCTCCGACCTCGTCTCCGTCCGCCAGGGCGGCGACTTCCGGCTGGTGAAGCCGGAAGAGGTGACGGCGATCGACGTCTCGCCGAAGCAGCTCGTCTCCGTCGCCGCGGCGCTGATCCCGTTCCTGGAGAACGACGACGCCAACCGCGCGCTGATGGGCTCCAACATGATGCGGCAGGCCGTGCCGCTGGTGCGCTCCGATGCGCCGCTGGTCGGCACCGGCATGGAGGCCGCCGTCGCGCGCGACTCCGGCGCCACCATCGTGGCGCGCCGTGGCGGCGTGGTGGACAGCATCGACGGCGCCCGCATCGTGGTGCGCGCGACGAACGAGGAGGATGGCACCACCCGCGGCGTCGACATCTACCGTCTGCGCAAGTTCCAGCGCTCCAACCAGTCGACCTGCATCAACCAGCGCCCGCTGGTGAAGGTGGGCGACCAGGTGGCGGCCGGCGACATCATCGCCGACGGCCCGTCCACCGAGCTGGGCGAGCTGGCGCTCGGGCGGAACGTGCTCGTCGCCTTCATGCCCTGGAACGGCTACAACTTCGAGGACTCCATCCTGATCAGCGAGCGCATCGCCAAGGATGACGTCTTCACCTCGATCCATATCGAGGAATTCGAGGTGATGGCCCGCGACACCAAGCTGGGCCAGGAGGAGATCACGCGCGACATCCCGAATGTCGGCGAGGAGGCGCTGCGCAACCTCGACGAGGCGGGCATCGTCTATGTCGGCGCCGAGGTGAACCCGGGCGATATCCTGGTCGGCAAGGTGACGCCGAAGGGCGAGAGCCCGATGACGCCGGAGGAGAAGCTGCTCCGCGCCATCTTCGGCGAGAAGGCCTCCGACGTGCGCGACACCTCGCTGCGCCTGCCGCCCGGCACGACCGGCACGGTGGTCGATGTGCGCGTGTTCAACCGCCGCGGCGTCGACAAGGACGAGCGCGCCATGGCGATCGATCGCGCCGAGATCGAGCGTCTGGCGCAGGACCGCGACGACGAGAAGGCGATCCAGGAGCGGAGCTTCCACTCCCGCCTGCGCGAGCGGCTGCTGAACCAGAAGGCCAGCGGCGGCTTCAAGGGCGTGAAGTCGGGCACCGTCATCACCGACGAGGTGCTGGACCAGTTCGCCAAGGCCACCTGGCGCCAGATCGGCGTGCAGGACGACGCCATCATGGTCGAGATCGAGGCGTTGAAGCGCGAGTTCGACGCGGCGGTCGAGAAGCTGCAGAAGCGGTTCGACAGCAAGGTCGAGAAGCTGCAGCGCGGCGATGAGCTGCCGCCCGGCGTGATGAAGATGGTCAAGGTCTTCATCGCGGTGAAGCGGAAGCTTCAGCCAGGCGACAAGATGGCCGGCCGGCATGGCAACAAGGGCGTCGTCTCCCGCGTGGTCCCGGTGGAGGACATGCCCTTCCTGCCGGACGGCACCTCGGTGGATCTGGTGCTGAACCCGCTGGGCGTGCCCTCGCGCATGAACATCGGTCAGATCCTGGAGACGCATCTGGGCTGGGCCTGCGCCAATGTCGGCCGCCAGATCGGCGAGCTGGTGGAGGATTACCGCCGGGTCGGCGCCGCGCGCGACGACCTCCTGGCCAAGCTCCGCGATGTCTATGGCGAAGAGATCTTCGGCCGCGACATCGAGGACATGACCGAGGAGCAGCTGATCGAGCTGGGCGAGAACCTGAAGAAGGGCGTGCCGATCGCGACGCCCGTCTTCGACGGCGCCCGCATCTCCGACATCGAGACGATGCTGGAGAAGGCGGGGATGGACGCCTCCGGCCAGACCACGCTGATCGACGGCCGCTCCGGCGAGCCCTTCGAGCGCAAGGTGACGGTCGGCTACATCTACATGCTGAAGCTGCACCATCTGGTGGACGACAAGATCCACGCCCGCTCCATCGGCCCCTACAGCCTCGTCACCCAGCAGCCGCTGGGCGGCAAGGCGCAGTTCGGCGGCCAGCGCTTCGGCGAGATGGAGGTCTGGGCGCTGGAGGCCTATGGCGCCGCCTATACGCTGCAGGAGATGCTGACGGTGAAGTCGGACGACGTGTCCGGCCGCACCAAGGTCTACGAGGCGATCGTGCGCGATCAGGACAACTTCGAGGCGGGCATTCCGGAATCCTTCAACGTTCTGGTGAAGGAGCTGAAGTCGCTCGGCTTGAACGTCGATCTGGAAAACCGCCCGGCGTGATGCTGCCGCGCGATCAACACCCTTTGCTCAGCCGCGCCGGGGTCACCCCGGCGCGGGGGGGGG
>NZ_JBSXMU010000116.1:0-9712 GCF_054073225.1 Teichococcus aerofrigidensis | reverse complement strand
CGCCGCGCCCTCCCGGCCGGCGGGCGCCGGCCCAAGCCGCGCCGCCGCAGGGCGCCGGCGGCGGGGTGTTGCAGGACATCCTCTTCGGCAGCGGCGGCGGGCGGCGCGACAGCCCGGTCGGCGCCCTGGCCAAGTCGGTGGCGCGCAGTGTGGGATCCCAGGTCGGCGGCCAGATCGGACGTGCCCTGGTACGCGGCATCCTGGGATCGATCAGCAAGCGCTGAGGCCCGCTGCCGTCGCGGGCGGGCCTTCCGGCGCTCAGGCGCCGTCGCGTCCCGGGCGGCGGCGGAAGGCGTCCAGGCTGACCACCTGGGCGGGACTCTCGGCCTCCTCGGCCGGGGCGGCGGCGGGCAGCTCCTCGGCCTGCTCGGCCATGGGGACGGGTTGTGCCGCCTGCGCCGGCTCCCGCGCGCTGGACTCCGCCGAGGGGAAGCGAAGCCCGACCCGGACATGAGGATCCCAGAAGGCGGTGAGCGCCGCGATCGGGATGACCAGCGTGGCCGGCACACCGCCGAAGGACAGGCCGGCGGTGACGAAGCCCTGGCTCCGGTCCACCTTCAGGTCCCAGAACTGGTGCTGGAGGACGATGGTCATCTCCTCCGGATAGCGGGCCTTGAGATGCGCGGGGATGGAGACACCGGGAAGATCGGTGCGGAAGGTCAGGTAGAAGTGATGCTCGCCGGGCAGGCCGTGCTCGCTCGCATGGTCGAGCGCGCGCAGCGCGACCTCGCGCATCGCGTCCTCGGTCCAGCTGTCATAGGGGAGCAGACTCTCGGTCTGCCTCGTCTCTTCGGTCATCGGTCATATCCCGGCAGACGCTTCAAGGTAGACCCCCATACCGGAAGTCTCGGGCGGCCGGGAAGTGGGCCCCCGGCAAGAATCGCCTGACAGGAATCGAGAGGACCCGGGCGGGGTTGCCTCGTCTGCGCGGAAGTGGGGGGATTCTGTTGCCCGGTTCCCCCCGGACCGCGCTTACCTATGGTTAGGCAGCGAGCGCCATGGTCTCGCGACCATTATCGTTGGCACTTGTGATATAGCCCGATAACGGCGGTACAATGCCGGGCAAAAGACATGGCTTTACCACGCGCGTCGAGCCTGTTTCGCCCCCCTATGGTGGAGGCGCCGGGCACTGCCCCCGGGTCCGCAACGCTTATTCCACATGCCGTTTATCGCCATAGCCACCCGAAGGTGAGCAAAGCGCATATAGGACATTCCTCTGCCGATTGCGAGAGGGGAGGCGCCTCCGCCGGTGCCCTGTTCCCGGGCATGCTCTGTTCCCTTGGGGCGCCCGACGGGCTATGGGCAGGCGCCGGGCCGGTCCGCCGGCCCGCCACACCCTGGCTCAGCAAGGCGGTTCCATGGCGCTCACCCCATCCCAGCTTCAGGACCTCGCCGAGGCCAAGGCCTTCCGCGCCGAGACCCGCCGCCCCACCGTGCCGGCGCTGGAGGCCATGCTCTTCGAGCCCGTGCCGGTGCTCGACCACGGCTTCGTCCGCGTCATCGACTACATGGGCGACGACGCGGCGGTGGTGCAGGCGGCGCGCGTCTCCTACGGGCGCGGGACGCGGGCGGCGAATGAGGACCGGGGGCTGATCCGCTACCTGATGCGGCACCGCCACTCGACCCCCTTCGAGATGTGCGAGATCAAGTATCACGTGAAGCTGCCGATCTTCATCGCGCGGCAGTGGATCCGCCATCGCACCGCCAATGTGAACGAGTATTCGGCGCGCTACTCGATCCTGGACCGGGAGTTCTACCTGCCGGCGCCGGAGCAGCTCGCCGCGCAGTCGGCCAGCAACCGCCAGGGCCGCGGCACGGTGCTGCAGGGCGCCGAGGCCGAGCATGTGCTGCGCCTGCTGCGGCAGGACGCCATGACGACCTACGATCACTATGCCGAGATGCTGAACGAGGACGAGGCCGGTCAGCCGGCCGACCCCGCCCGCCAGGGGCTGGCGCGCGAGCTGGCGCGGATGAACCTGACGCTCAACACCTATACCCAGTGGTACTGGAAGACGGACCTGCACAACCTGCTGCATTTCCTGAGCCTGCGCGCCGATGTCCATGCCCAGTACGAGATCCGGGCCTATGCCGAGGCGATGATGCGCTCGCTGGAGGCCTGGGTGCCGGCGGTGGCCGAGGCCTTCCGCGACTACCGGCTCGGCGCGGTGACGCTGTCGGCGCAGATGCTGGCGGTGGTGCGGCGACTGCTGGCGGGCGAGGCGGTGGAGCAGGGCGGCAGCGGGCTCTCGAAGCGGGAATGGCGGGAGCTGATGGAGCAACTGGGCCGTCCCGCCTGATCCGCCGCCATGGCACCCGCCCCGCGCAACGGCACCGGTGGTGCCTCCACGCCGCGCCGCGTCCCGGGCCGCCCCTCTGGCCGCCCCCGGACGGCGCCGGCCCGGCGGGGGGCGCGCCGCCTGCGGGCGCCCTTCGCCGCCCTCTCCGGCTTCCTGCGCGATTTTCCCTGGCGCCGCTGGATGGCCGTGCTCATCTGCGTGGGCGTGCTGCTGATCGGCGTGCCGCTGGCGCATGCCCTGGTGGGCGATCTCGGGGCCCTGCTGCTGCTGACCGGGCTGGGGGGCTTCGCTCTCGGCCGGGCCACCGCGCGGCGGCCGTCGCCCCCGGCCCGCAAGCCGCGCGGCCGTGCCTGACGCCGCTTTGACGAGAAGGAGAACCCGATGGGTTGGGTGGTGCTCTTGCTGCTGCTGATCGGCTTCCCGCTGATGCTGGTCTTCGCCGCGCTGTCGCTCAGCCTCTGGCTGGTCTGGGCGGTGCTGGGCCTGGTCTGGGCGGTGCTGACCTTCCTCTTCCACGATCCGGCCACGGCGCTGTTGATCGTGGCGGCGCTGTTCATCGGCTACCGCTACGGCCGCCGGCGGCAGGATGGGGTCCCCCGGGACGGGAGGCTGCCGCGCGGCCACTGAGCCGCGCGGCGCCGCCGTCACTCCACGATGATGCGCGGCCCGGCGGGCGCGGCGGTCAGCTTGGCCGACAGCCGCCGGGCGATGGCGCGGTAGCTCTCCGCCTCGTGGCTCTCGGGGCGCGCCATGACGATGGGCGTGCCGGCATCGGCGAGCTGGCGGATCTCCAGCTTGAGCGGCAGCTCGCCGAGGAACTCGACGCCCATCCGCTCCGCCTCCGCCCGCGCCCCGCCATGGCCGAAGAGATCGGCGCGGTGGCCGCATTGCGGGCAGCAGTAGTAGGACATGTTCTCGATCAGCCCGAGCACCGGCACGTTCACCTTCTGGAACATGCGGACGCCGCGGCGGGCATCGATCAGCGCCACGTCCTGCGGCGTCGAGACGATCACAGCGCCGGCCAGCGGCACGCGCTGGCTCATGGTGAGCTGGGCGTCGCCGGTGCCGGGCGGCATGTCCACCACCAGCACGTCGAGCGGCCCCCAGTCCACCTGGCCCAGCATCTGCTCCAGCGCGCCCATCACCATCGGGCCACGCCAGATCATCGCCGTCTCCGGCTCGACCAGCAGGCCGATCGACATGGCCCGGAGCCCCCAGCGCTCCACTGGCTCCAGCCGGCCGGCCGCGGCGCGGGGCCTCTCCCGCAGGCCCAGCATCTGCGGCAGGGAGGGGCCGTAGATATCGGCGTCCAGCAGGCCGACCCGCTTGCCGTCGGCGGCCAGGGCGACGGCCAGGTTGACCGCCGTCGTGGACTTGCCGACGCCGCCCTTGCCCGAGGCGATGGCGACGATGGCGCGGACATCCGGCAACAGCATCTGCCCCTGTCCGGGGGGCGGGCGGCTGGAGCGCGCCGGGCCGGCGGGGGCGGCCGCCGGGCGCGGCGGAACGCCCTGGCCTGCCTCCTGGCCCCCCTCCCGACCGCGGCCAGGCGTCGGCGCGTCGCGATGCGCGGTCAGCACGCAGGTGGCCGAAAGGACGCCGGGCACCGCCGCGGCGACCCGCTCGGCGGCGGCGCGGAGAGGCTCCATCTGCCGCGCCCGCTCCCGCGGCACCGTCAGCGTGAACTGCACCATCCCGTCCCGCGCCGAGAGGCCCTGCAGCATGCCCGAGGCCACCACGTCCTGCCCCGTCTCCGGATCGTGCACCACGCGGAGCGCCGCCCGTACCGCCCGCGCCAGGGGAGGTTCCGAAGGATCTGCCGCGGGAGTCGCGACGGCGTCAGGCATTGCTTGAAAACCCCTCTTCTGCGGACAATATCGGCCCGGCCCTCGCCATTACGTGATGTTCATGCATTGCGCCATGGCCCGGACAGGGCGACATATGGGCCGGCCCTGTCGCGCATGCATCCGCCGTGCGCAAGTACCGGGCGCCAGGACACGGATGCTGAGGGAGTAGAGCCAGTTTATGCCATGGAACAGTAGCGGCGGATCCGGCCAGGGCGGCAGTCCCTGGGGCAATCCTCGCCCCGGCGGTCCCTGGGGTCAGCCGCCCCAGGGCGGTGGCTCCGGTGGCCGGGGCCCTGGCGGCGGGCCCGATCTGGACGAGGCTATCCGCCAAGCGCAGGAGGCGCTGCGCCGCATCCTGCCGCGCGGCGGCCGTGGCAGCGGCAAGTGGATCGGGATCGGCCTGGCCGCGCTGCTGGCGGTCTGGGCGGCGAGCGGGCTCTACCGGGTGCAGCCGGACGAACAGGGCGTGGTCATGCGCTTCGGCGCTTTCAACCGCACCACCGCTCCGGGCCTGAACTACCGCATCCCCTGGCCCGTCGAGAGCGTCACCACGCCGCGCGTGACCCGCATCAACCGCATCGATGTCGGCTTCCGCGCCGCCAACGACTCGCCCCTGACCCGTCCCGTCTCCGCCCGCGACGTGCTGGAGGAGAGCCTGATGCTGACCGGTGACGAGAACATCATCGACATCGACTTCGCGGTGTTCTGGCGCATCCGCGATGCGGGGGAATACCTCTTCAACACCCGCAACCCCGACCAGACGGTCAAGCTGGCGGCGGAGAGCGTGATGCGCGAGGTTGTCGGCCGCACCCCGATCCAGCCCGCCCTGACCGAGGCGCGGGCGCAGATCGAGCAGGCGGTCCGCACCGGCACGCAGTTCATCCTGGACCAGTACGGCTCCGGCATCGAGCTGACGCAGATCCAGCTCCTCAAGGTCGAGCCGCCGTCCGAGGTCATCGACACCTTCCGCGACGTGCAGCGCGCCAATGCCGACCGCGAGCGGATGCGCAACGAGGCCGAGGCCTACCGCAACGACATCATCCCCCGCGCCCGCGGCGAAGGGCAGCGCATGATCCAGGAGGCCGAGGGCTACCGGGAGAGCCAGGTGGCCCGGGCGCGCGGTGAGGCGGCGCGCTTCGTCAGCGTGCTGAGCGCCTATCAGACCGCCAAGGATGTCACCATCCGCCGGCTGTACCTGGAGACCATGGAGGAGATCCTGCGCCGCAATCCGACGCTGGTGGTGGATGACCGCCTGCAGGGCGTGGTGCCCTACCTGCCGCTGGACGGCTCGACCCCGGCCGCGCCGCGCCAGCAGCAGCAGACGCCGCCCGCTCCGCCCTCGGCGCTCAGCGTACCGCAGGCCCGCCCGCAGGGAGGCGCCCGATGAACCGCATGATGCTGCTCGGCGGCGTCGTCGTCGTCGGCCTGGCCGCCGCCGCCTCGGCGCTGTTCACCGTGCACCAGACCGAGCAGGTGCTGATCACCCAGTTCGGCGAGCCGATCCGGGTCATCGAGAAGCCCGGCCTGCACGCCAAGCTGCCCTTCATCCAGTCGGTGATCAGCTTCGACCGCCGGCTGCTGGACTTCGACGCGCCGGGCGAGGAGGTCATCCTCGGGGACCAGCGGCGCCTGATCGTGGACAGCTTCACCCGCTTCCGCATCACCGATCCGCTGGTCTTCTTCCAGACCTCGGGCGCGCAGGAGGCGGGCATCCGCGGCCGGCTCTCCTCGATCGTGGTCTCGTCGCTGCGCCGGGTGCTGGGCAACGAGCCGCTGCTCGCCGTGCTCTCCTCCGACCGCGCGCGGATCATGAGCGAGATCCAGCGGCAGGTGAACGAGGAGGCGCGCCGCTTCGGCGTGGCCGTGGAGGATGTCCGCATCCGCCGCGCCGACCTGCCGGAGGAGAACACCCAGGCGATCCTGTCGCGCATGAAGTCGGAGCGCGAGCGGGTGGCGCGCGAGGCGCGCGCCGAGGGTGCGGAGGTAGCGGCGCGGGTGCGCGCCGGCGCCGACCGCGAGCGCACCGTCATCCTGGCCGAGAGCCAGGCCCAGGCGGACACGCTGCGCGGCCAGGGCGACGAGGAGGCGATCCGCATCTTCGCCGGCGCGTTCCAGCGGGATCCGGAGTTCTATGGCTTCTACCGCACCATGCAAGCCTACCGGGACGCCTTCTCGGAGGGTGAGGCGCGGCTGGTGCTGACCCCGGATTCGGAGTTCTTCCGCTACTTCCGGCAGAGCCAGCCCGGCATGCCGACACCCGGCCTGACCCGGCCGGAGGCTCTGGGGGCGCAGCCCGCGCCGGCCGACTGAGCCGGCCAGCGGCATGACGCTGACCGAGCTGATCGCCGGGGTCGCGGTGGTCGTGGCGCTGGAGGGGCTGCTCTACGCGGCCTTTCCGGACGCCATGCGCCGCGCCCTGGCGGGCATCCTGGCCGTGCCGCCCGAGCGGCTGCGGATGACCGGCCTGCTGGTGGCCGTGGCCGGCGTCGCACTGGCCAGCTTCCTGGTCGGCGGATAACCGATCCGTTACACGGACCGGCCTTGCTGGTGCTTCGTTACCCCGGTGCGGCGGGGGACGCTCTTTGTAACAGCTTTTCCCGCCTTTGGGGTGGCCTGCCACCTTCCTGATCTCTCTCCGGCGCCCCATTCTCCAGGTCATGCCGGGCAGCCGCCCGGACACCGTCCTTTCGCCGCACAGCGAGGAATGCCGATGCGTCTCGCCACCCTTCTCCTGAGTGCCACGGTTGCCGCGGCGCCTCTCGCCCTCTCGCCCTCCGTCCTGGCGCAGCCCGCCACCGTGGCGCCGAACGCGCCCAGCGCGCCGGGCCCGGTGGCCACCACGCCGGAGAGCTTCGCCCCGCTGGCGCGCAAGCTGCTGCCGGCCGTGGTCAACATCCAGACCAGCCAGACGCTGCAGGCCCGCGCCGGGCGGCCGGACGCGCCGGAGATGCCCCAGGCCCCGCCGGGCAGCCCCTTCGAGGAGCTGTTCCGCGACTTCTTCGAGCGCAACCGCCCCGGCGGCCCGGGCGCGCGTCCCGGCCAGCCGCCGCGCCGCGCGCAGAGCCAGGGCTCGGGCTTCGTCGTCGACGCCTCCGGCATCATCGTGACGAACAACCACGTCATCGACGGCGCCGACGAGATCAACGTGGTGCTGCAGGACAACACCACCCTGCGGGCCGAGCTGGTCGGCGTCGACCCGCGCACCGACATCGCCGTGCTGCGCGTCAAGCCGGAGAAGCCGCTTCCCGTCGTGCCCTTCGGCGATTCCGACAAGGCCGAGGTGGGCGACTGGGTGCTGGCGATCGGCAATCCGCTGGGCTTCGGCGGCAGCGTGACCTCGGGCATCGTCTCGGCGCGCGGCCGCAACATCAACGCCGGTCCCTACGACGACTTCATCCAGACCGACGCCGCCATCAACCGCGGCAATTCCGGCGGCCCGCTGTTCAACGTTCAGGGCGAGGTGATCGGCATCAACACCGCCATCGTCTCGCCCTCCGGCGGCTCGATCGGCATCGGCTTCGCCATTCCCTCCAATCTGGCGAAGAACATCGTCGCGCAGCTGCGCGACGACGGCCGGGTGCGGCGCGGCTGGCTGGGTGTGAACATCCAGCAGGTGACCGAGGAGATCGCCGAGAGCCTGGCCCTGCCGGGCGGCGCGCAGGGCGCCCTGGTGGCGCGCGCGCAGGAGGATGGCCCGGCCGCGAAGGCCGGCATCCGCAACGGTGACGTGATCCTGCGCTTCAACGGGCAGGATGTGCGCGAGATGCGGCAGCTACCGCGCGTCGTCGCCGAGACCAAGGTCGGCAGCAAGGTGCCCGTCGAGCTCTGGCGCGGCGGCAACCGGCAGACCGTCGAGGTCACCGTCACCGAGCTTCCCGCCGAGCAGCAGGCCTCCGCCGGCAGTCCGCAGCAGGCACGGCCCGGCAGCGGCGCGGTCGAGCTGTCGGGGCTGGGCCTCAAGGTGGCGCCGCTCTCGCCCGAGACGCGCGAGCGCTTCAGCCTCGGCGAGGAGGCGAAGGGGGTGGTCATCACCGAGGTGGCGCCGAACAGCAGCGCCGCCGAGCGCGGCCTCAACGCCGGCGACCTGATCGTGGAAGTGCAGCAGAACCGCGTCACCACTCCGCAGGAGGTGCAGGAGCAGCTCACCCGCCTGCGCCGGCAGAACCGGCCGAGCGCGCTGATGCTGATCGAGAACGGGCAGGGCCAGCGTTTCGTGCCGCTGCGCCTGGGCCGGGAGCCCGGCAGCCCGGGCTGACGATGCGGGCCGGGAAGGGACCAAGCCTCTTCCCGGCCGCCTTCTCCGCGGGGCCGGGACCCTGCGTCAGCGCTGCCCGGAGCCCGCCGTGACGAACTCGGCGGCGCGGTAGCCCTGGACGAAGAGCAGGGCGCGCAGATCCGCGTGATCCACCCGCGCCCGCGCCGCCGCCGCCACCACCGGCTTGGCGCGGAAGGCGATGCCGAGGCCCGCCGCGCCCAGCATGGCGAGGTCGTTGGCGCCATCGCCCACCGCCAGGGTGTCGGAGAGCGGCAGGCCGAGATCGGCCGCGAGGCGCTTCAGCGTGGCGAGCTTGGATTCGCGGTCGAAGACCGGCTCCTCGACGCCGCCGGTCAGGGCCTGGCCGTCATCCAGCAGGATATTGGCGTGGTGGCTGGTGAAGCCGAGCTGCGCCGCCACGCGGCCGGTGAACCAGGTGAAGCCGCCGGAGGCGAGGGCGCAATGCGCGCCGTGCGCGACCATCGTGCCGACCAGCTCGGCGGCGCCGGGCATCGGGTGGGTCTGCCGCCAGGTGGCCTCCAGCGCGGAGAGGTCGAGCCCCTTCAGCATGGCGACGCGCTGGCGGAGCGCGGCGGCGAAGTCGATCTCGCCGTTCATGCTGCGGCGCGTGATCTCGGCCACCCGCTCCTTCACCCCCGCATAGGCCGAGAGTTCGTCGAGCGTCTCGCTCTGCACGATCGTGCTGTCCATGTCGGCGATCAGCAGCCGCTTGCGGCGCCCCGCCGCCGGCTGGGCGATGGCATCGGCGGGGGCGCCGTCCAGCGCGCCGCGGGCGGCGGCGACGGCCTGCTCCGGCGCCAGCCCGTCGAAGGGAAGGTCCAGCGCCTCGGCCTCCGAGAGCCAGTCCGGCGTGCCGGTATCGGCGCCGAGCGCCATCAGCGCGGAGCGGACCCGCGCGGCGAGGGGCGCCGGCAGCTGGCCTGCGGGCGCGATCAGGGTCAGAACATTCTGCATGCGCGGCGGACCATGCCGCCCGGACGGGACGGGATCAACAGGCGATGCGTGACGCTTTGGCGGTGCTGGTGGCGGGACCGACGGCGAGCGGCAAATCGGCGCTCGCCCTGGCCCTGGCGGAGCGCCTCGGCGGCGTGGTGATCAACGCCGACAGCATGCAGCTCTATGCCGGGCTGGCGGTGCTGACGGCGCAGCCCGCGCCGCGGGAGAGGGCGCGCGCGCCGCACCGGCTCTACGGCGTGCGCGACCCGGCGCTGGCCGGCAACCTCGCCGAATGGCGCGGCCTGGCGCTGGCCGAGATGGCGGCGGCGCGCGACGCCGGCCGCCTGCCCATCCTC
>NZ_JBSXMU010000115.1:0-9821 GCF_054073225.1 Teichococcus aerofrigidensis | reverse complement strand
GTCCACGACCGCGCCGGGCCTGCCGCCGCTGGCCGGCACGGTGGACCTGCCCGACGGCACCGCCGAGGGCACCGACCTGCCGCCGCCGCCGCCCGTGGCGCCACCGGCGCCGCCGCGCCCGGAGCCGCAGGCGACGATCCAGCCTGTCGAGCCGGACAGCGGCCAGCTCGGTGGTCTCTGGCAGGAGGCACGGGTGCGGCAGGATGCCAATGTGCGCAGCCAGCCGCTGGGCGGCTCGCCGATCGTGCGGGCGCTGCCCACCGGCACGCCGGTCCGCATCATCGAGACCCATCAGGGCTGGATGCGGATCGCCCTGGCCGACGGCACGGTGCTGGGCTGGATCTACGGCGCCCTGCTGGAGTGACCTGGCCTAGAACGGATCCCGATCAGGCGGTATCACCTGATCGGGCGAAGAGACTCGCAAAAACAATCGCCTAGATCGTTTGCCGTGAGCCGATGCGAAGGGAAAACGCTCTAGGGCCGCAGCACCACGCGGCCCACCGCGCGGCGGCTCCGCACCTCGGCCATGGCCGCGCGGAAGCCTTCCAGCGGATATTCCGCGTGCACCTCCGGCCGCAGCAGCCCGGCCTGCCACCAGTCCATCAGCTGCGCCCACAGGGCGCGGACGCGCGGCGCGTGGTCGCGCCGCCGGTCGCCCGGGGACCAGCCGATATAGGTGCCCCAGTTCAGCCCGGCGACCGCGATGTTCTTCAGCAGCAGCAGGTTGACGCCGAGCTGCGGGATGCTGCCCGAGGCATAGCCGAGCGTCAGCAGCGTGCCGCCGTCGCCCAGGCAGCGCAGCCCCTCGTCGAAGGCCTCGCCGCCCAGCGTGTCCAGCACGGCCGCGACGCCATCTCCGCCGGTGATCTCCGCCACAGGGGCGCGGAAGGGCTGCGCGCTGTCCAGCACGGCATCGGCGCCGCGCGCCAGCAGCATGGCGTGCTTGGCCGCGCCGGCACGGGCGATCACCCTCGCCCCCACCGCCTTCGCCACCTCCAGCCCAGCCAGGCCGACGCCGCCGCCCGCGCCCTGCACCAGAACCCACTGCCCCGCCTCCAGCCGGCCGCGCCAGAGCAGCGCCGAGGCGGCGGTCGGGTAGCTGATCGGGAAGGCCACGGCGGGCGCGGCCGGCAGGCCGTCGGGGATCGGCACGACATGGATGTCGTCCGCCACCGCCTGCTCGGCCATGCCGCCCCAGTCCAGCACGGCGAAGACACGGCTGCCGGGCGGCGGCGCCTCGGCATCCGGCGCCGCCTCCAGCACCGTGCCGACGATCTCGGTGCCCGGCGAGAAGGGCAGCGGCGGCCGGCGCTGATACTTCCCCGCCACCACGAGCTGCACCGCGAAGGACACCCCCACCGCCTCGACGCGGATGCGCACGCCGCGCGGCCGCAGCGGTGGCACCGGCACCTCCTTCAGCACGAGATCGTCGAAGTCGCGCCAGCTCTCGCAGACCAGCGCCCGCATCGTCGCGCCGCTCACTGCGCCTCGATCCCGGCATCCCGCACCAGCCGGCCCCAGCGGTCGTATTCCGAGCGCGCGAAGCGGGCGAAATCCTCGGGCGCGTCGGCGACGGGCACGGCGCCCAGCGTCTCCAGCGTCGCCTGCAGCGCCGGCAGGGCCATGGCCTCCGCCACGCTTTGCTGCATGCGCCCGAGAATGGCGGCCGGCGTGCCCGCCGGCGCCCAGAGGCCGTACCAGGTGGCGATCTCGTAGCCCGGCACACCGGCCTCGGCGATGGTCGGCAGATCGGGGAAGGCCGGGATGCGCTCCGCGGTGGTGACGGCCAGGGCGCGGATCTGGCCCTCGCGCACCGCCGCCGCGCTGCTCGGCATGGAATCGAACATGAGCTGGATGTTCCCGGCCATCAGGTCCTGGATCGCCGGGCCGGAGCCGCGATAGGGCACGTGGGTCATCTCCGTCCCGGTCATCTGCTTGAACAGCTCCCCCGCCAGATGCGGCGCGGCGCCGATGCCGGAGGAGCCGTAGGAGATCGGCCGCGCGCCCTCGCGCAGCAGGGCGATGAGCCCGGCCACGTCCCGCACCGGCAGGTCGGGGGTGACCACCAGCATCAGCGGCACGCGGGCGAAGTTCGTCACCGGCGCGAAGGCGGCCAGCGTGTCGAAGGGCATCTGGCGGTTGAGATGCGGGATGATCACCTGGATCGAGGCATTGGCCAGGAAGGTCTGCCCATCGGCCGGCGCGCGCGCCACCTCGGCGCTGCCGATGACGCCCGAGGCGCCGGCGCGATTCTCGATCACGATGGGCTGGCCGAGCCGCTGCCCGACCCGCTGCATCACCACCCGCGCCAGGATGTCGGTCGGGCCACCGGGCGGATAGGGCACGACGCAGCGGATCGGCCGGGCCGGCCAGCCGCCGTTCGCCGCGCGCGCAGGCCCGCCGACGAGCGGCACGCCCGCCGCCAAACCTGCCAGAACCGCGCGTCTTGTCAGCGGCATCGGCTCTCCCTCCCTTCCCTTGTTCGTCATCTCGTCGTCAGATGGCGGCACATCCGGGGAGGAAATGCAATGAACGGTGAACCGCCTCGCCCCTATCGCGGGCTGCGCGTTCTGGATGCCGGACAGGGCATCGCCGCGCCTTACTGCGGCATGCTGCTGGCCGCCGCCGGCGCCGATGTCATCAAGCTCGAGCCGCCGGAGGGCGACTGGTCGCGCGGCCTGTCCACCCGCGCCGAGGGCCAGTCGGTCATGCATGCCGCCTTCAATCGCGGCAAGCGCAGCCTGGCGCTGGACCTGAAGAGCGACTCGGGCCGCGCCGCCGCCCAGGCCCTGGCCGCGCGGTGCGACGTGCTGATCGAGGCCTTCCGGCCCGGCGTCGCCGCCCGCCTCGGCCTCGGCCCCGAGGCGACGCGGGAGGACGCGGTCTGCCTCTCCATCTCCGGCTTCGGCCAGAAGGGGCCGAACGCCGAGCGGCCCTGCACCGATTCCGTCGCCCAGGCCTTCTCCGGCCTGGTCGCGCTGAACCAGGGCGTGGACGGCACGCCGCACAAGGTCGGCACCTATGTCTCCGATGTCGTCACCGGCCTCTACGCCTTCGCCGCCGTGCAGGCCGCGCTGGCCGAGCGGGCCCAGGACACGGCGCCGCGCCGCCGGGTGCTGGACATCTCGCTGCTCGCCGGCACGGCGGCGCTGATCGGCTTCCCGATCGGCGAGGCCGGGCTGCTCGGCCGCGCGCCGGGCGCGCTGAACATCCCCTCCGGCTCCTACCAGACCGCCTGCGGCGCCTGGGTGATGATCGCCCTGGTGCGCGAGGCGGAGTTCGTCGCGCTGGCCGGCGTGCTCGGCCGGCCCGACTGGACGACGGACCCGCGCTTCGCCAGCTTCGGCGCCCGCGCCGAGAACCGCGACGCCATGCTGGCCGAGATCCGCGCCGTCTTCGCCACGCGGGACGCGGCGCACTGGCTCGCAGCGCTGCATGGCGCGCGGCTGATGGCGGATCGCGTGAACACGCCGCTCGACTGGCTGTCGCATCCGCATGTGCGGGCGATCGGCGGCCACGCGCCCGTGGCGCAGCCGGAGCTGGGGGAGATCCCCTTCCCCGTCCTGCCCGGCTTCGGCGCCTGGACCCGGCCGGCCCCCGCGCTCGGCCAGCACAGCGACGAGATCCTGGCGGCGTTGCGGGCGGAAGCCTGACGTCGCGGCGCGAAGAAGCGGCAAAGCCAGGAACGGCAAGGGAGGAAACGGAATGACGGATGATCGCGTGATGGCCGAGGGGCTGCGCTTCCCGGAAGGCCCGGTGGTGATGGAGGACGGCGCGGTGGCGCTGGTCGAGATCGAGGCGGGCGTGATCTCCCGCATCGCCCCGGACGGCGCCCGCAGCATCCTGGCCGAGCCGGGGGGCGGGCCGAACGGCCTGGCGCGCGGCCCGGGCGGGCAGCTCTTCCTCTGCAACAACGGCGGCTTCACATGGCATGACGCGCCGGGCTGCCTTCGCCCCAGCGGTCAGGCGTCCGACTACAAGGGTGGCCGGATCGAGACGGTGGACCCGCGCGACGGCACCGTGCGCCGCCTCTACGAGGGCTGCGGCGAGCACCGGCTGCGCGGCCCGAACGACATCGTCTTCGACAATCCCGGCCGCTTTCCCGTGCCCGGCTTCTGGTTCAGCGATCTCGGCAAGGTGCGCGCGCGCGACCGCGACCACGGCGCGGTCTACTGGGCGGCGGCGGATGGCAGCGCGATCATCGAGGCGGCGCTGCCGATCGCGGGCGGCGCCAACGGCATCGGCCTCTCGCCGGACGGGCGCACGCTCTATGTGGCCGAGACCGAGAGCGGCCGGCTCTGGTCCTGGGAGATCACCGGGCCGGGCGAGTTGCGCAAGGATCCGTGGCCGAGCCCGCATGGCGGCCGGATGCTCTGCGACCTGCCCGGCTTCACCCGGCTCGACAGCCTGGCGGTGACCGAGGCGGGGAACATCTGCGTCGCCACGCTGGTCACCGGCGAGATCACCACCATCGCGCCGGACGGCCGCATCCTCGGCCGGGTGAAGTACCCGGACCCGATGGTGACGAACATCGCCTTTGGCGGCGCGGACCGGCGCACCGCCTACATCACCCTCTCCAGCACCGGAAAGCTGGTCGAGGCGGCCTGGGACGAGCCGGGACTGGCGCTCGCCTACGGTTGACATCCGCGAGAGCGGGCGGGACTTTGTCGCTCAAGAACGGGCCGCGCCGGCAGGGCGCGGCCAGGGAGCCATAAGTCCATGAACCGTCCGCAACCGGGCCGTCGCGCCCTGCTGGGTGCCACGCTCGCCCTCCCCTTCCTCGGCCGCGGCGCCCTGGCGCAGGGTGGCGAGCCCTATGTGCTCGGCACGCTCTTCCCGATGTCGGGCCCGAATGCCGAGTACGGCACGGTCTTCACCGCCGGCGCGCAGCTCGCCCTGCAGCATATCGAGGCGGACAAGGTGCTGAAGCGCCCCGTCCGCCTGCAGGCCGAGGACACCCAGGCGCTGCCGCAGCAGGCGGTGGTCGGCATGACCAAGCTCGCCAATGTGGACAAGGCCAGCTTCGTGCTGGTCGGCTTCACCGCGGTCTCCAAGGCGGTGGCGCCGGTGGGCGACCGGGCGAAGATCGTCATGGTCAATGGCGGCGCCGTCGGGCCCGACCTGTCCGGCCTCTCGCCGTATTTCTGGAACACCATCCCGCTGGCGCATCTCGAGACCGAGGCGCTGCTGCCCTACATCGTCGGCGAACGGAAGCTGAAGCGCATCGCCCTCGTCTATGTCGACGACCCGCTGGGCGACGCCATCCTCGGCGCGCTGCGCGACGGCCTGCCCAAGGCCGGCGGCACCCTGGCCGGCAGCTTCAGCGTGCCGCGCACGGCGCAGCAATTCGCCCCCGTCGCCGCGCGCATCCGGCAGACGCGCCCCGATGCCGTCTATATCGCGAGCTTCGGCGCCCAGCAGAGCCAGATCATCAAGCAGCTGCGCGACAACGGCATCTCGCAGCCGCTGCTGTCCTACTCGGCCATGAACCTCGACAGCGTGAAGAACACGGCCGAGGCGGAGGGGCTGATCTTCACCACGCAGAAGACCGACTTCGCCGGCGGCGACGCCATGACGAAGCGCTTCGCCGCCGACTTCAAGGCCCGCTTCAACAGCGACCCCGGCACCTACCACGTCAACTACTACAACGCCGTCTGGCTCTTCGGCCAGCTCGCGGCGATGAACGAGGCGGCGGGCAGGCCGGTCGATGGCGAGACGCTGCGCGCCGCGCTGCTGGAGAGGCGGGAGTTCGACCTGGTGGGCGGCAAGGGCCGCTTCGACGACAAGGGCAACCTGACCGCCGCCATCCAGGTCAACGAGCTGCGCGGCGGCGCGCTGACGCGCATCGCCGGCTGAGCCCATGCTCTTCCTCCAGCTTCTGCAGGGGGGCGTCCAGACGGGCGCCCTCTACGCGCTGACGGCTGCGGGCTTCGCGCTGATCTTCGGCGCCACGCGCATCTTCCACTTCGCCCATGGCGCCGCCTTCACCCTGGCCGGCTACGCCTTCCTGATGGCCTGGAACGCCGGCTGGCCCTGGCCGCTGGGCGCTCTCGCCGCCATTGCCGTCGCCGTGCTCTTCGGCGTCGCCATCGAGCAGCTGGTCTACCGTCCGATCGGCCGGCACGAGGGCGGCTTTTTCACCGTCTTCGTCGCCGCCTTCGGCGTGTCGATCGTGGTGCAGAACCTGGTCGGCATGATCGCCGGGCGCGGCTTTGCGGTGATCGACACGCCGCTGTCCCGCGCCACGGAGGTGCTGCCGGACCTCTGGATCGCACCGGTCTTCTATGTCGCCATCGGCGTCTCGGCGCTGCTCTTCCTGGCGCTGTCGCTGTTCCTGACGCGCAGCCATGCCGGCGTCGCGTTGCGCGCCCTGGCGCAGAACCCGGACCTGATCCGCACCTACGGCCTGTCCTCGACCCGGCTCTCCATCCTGGCCTTCGCGCTCGGCTCGGCGCTGGCCGCCCCGGCGGCGATCCTGACCGGCATGACCGTCGGGCTGAACGAGGCCATGGGGCACCACGTCATGCTGATCTCGATGGCGGCCACCATCGTCGGCGGCGTCGGCAATCTCAAGGGCGCGGCGCTGGCCGGCCTGCTGCTCGGCATCGCCGAGAGCGTGGCGCTGGCCTTCGTCGAGCCGCAATGGGCCGAGGCGGTCAGCTTCGTCGTGCTCTTCGGCTTCATCCTCTTCCGGCCCTCCGGCCTGTTCGGCGTGGCGGTGGCCCGATGATCGCCTATCTCGCCAATCTCGCGACCATCGTCGCCATCTTCGGCATCCTGGCCTCGACGCTGAACGTCGCCATCGGCCATGCCGGCATCTTCAGCGTGGCGCATGCCGTGTTCTTCGGCCTCGGCGCCTATGCCGGGGCGCAGACGGCGATGCTCCTGGTGCCCGACCCGCTGCTGGCCCTGCTGGTCGCGGCGTTGATCGCCGGCGGCCTCTCGCTCTGCCTCGCCCTGCCGGCGCTGCGCGTGCGCGGCGAGTATTTCGTCGCCGCCAGCCTCGGCCTGCAGATGGTGGCGACGACGCTGTTCAGCGAGCTGAAGCCGCTGACCGGCGGCATTGGCGGGCTGGTCGGCATCCCGCGGCCCGAGCTTTTCGGCGTCACCATCACCGCGCTGCCGCTGGCGCTGGCCACCCTGGCGCTGATCCTGCTGGCCACGCACCTGCTGGCGCGGGGCTCCTTCGGCCGCACCCTGCGCGCCATCCGCGACGCCGAGAGCGCCGCCGAGGCGCTGGGCAAGCATGTCGCGGTCGCCAAGACGCTCGCCGTCGCCTTCGCCTGCGCCGGGGCGGGCATGGCCGGCGCGCTCTTCGCCTTCCACATGGCCTTCGTCAATGTCGAGAGCTTCACCCTCGACCAGTCGGTGCTGGTGATGGCGATGGTCATCGTCGGCGGCACCGGAACGCTCTGGGGGCCGCTGCTCGGCGCCGCGCTGCTGCTGGCCCTGCCGGCCGGCCTCTCCTTCCTCCCCTTCATCCCGCCGACCGAGGTCGGCGCGGTGCAGCAGATCCTCTACGGTCTGGCCATGACATTGCTGATGATCTTCCGCCCCGCCGGACTGGTGGGCGACCTCGGCCGCGGCAAGGTGGCGCACTGATGGCCGCGATCATCGTCGAGAACGCCTCCCGCTCCTTCGGCGGCGTCCAGGCCGTGGCGGGCGTGTCGATCACCCTGCCGGCCGGCGCCGTCACCGCGCTGGTCGGGCCGAACGGCGCCGGCAAGACCACGCTGTTCAACCTGATCACCGGAAACCTCCGCGCCGATTCCGGCGACATCCGCCTCGACGGCGCGCCGATCCTCGGCCTGCGCCCGTGGCAGATCGCGCGGCGCGGCGTGGCCCGCTCCTTCCAGGACCTGCGCCTCTTCACCCATATGACGGTGCGGGAGAACGTGCTGGCGGCGACCGAGACCGGCTCCTGGTTCTGGCAGCCCGGCGGCCGCGCCGCGCGGGCGACGCGCGAGGCGCGGGTGGAGAAGGCACTGGAGCGCACGGGCCTGGCGAGGCTGGCGGAGGAGCGCGCCATCGACCTCGCCTATGCCGAGCGCAAGTTCCTCTCCGTCGCGCGCATCCTGGCGGCCGAGGCCGAGGTCTGGCTGCTCGACGAGCCGACCTCCGGCCTCGATCTCGCCTCGCGCCGGCATTTCTCGGGCATCCTGCGCGAGGCGGCGCAGCAGGGAAAGGCGATCTGCCTGATCGAGCACAACCTCGATGTCGTCGTCGAACTCGCCGACCGCATCGCCTTCCTCGACCAGGGCCGCGTCCTGGCCGAGGGCGAGCCGCAGGCCATCCTGCGCAATCCCGAGCTGGCCGCGATCTATTTCGGCGACCGGCCGCAAGCCGTGGAGGCCACCCCATGAGCGCGATGGTGCTGGAGGCCGAGGGCCTCACCGCCGGCTATGGGGGGCACGCGGTGCTGGAGGATGTCTCGCTCGGCCTGCGGCAGGGGGAGACGCTGTGCCTGATCGGCCACAACGGCGCCGGCAAGTCCACGCTGATGCGCTGCCTCTACGGGCTGCACCGCCCGTCCGGCGGGCGCATCCGGGTGCGGGGCGAGGCGCTGCCGCGCCATCTCCCCTCGGCCCTGGCCGCCGCCGGCATCGCCTTCGTGCCCGAGGGGCGCGGCGTCTTCATGGACCTGACGGTGGAGGAGATCTTCGGCCTTGCCCTCTGGTCCGCCGGCGTGCCGCGCGCGGGCTATGCCGAGCGGATCGAGGAGATTCTGGAGATCCTGCCGCGCATCCGCGACTTCCGTACCCGCCGCGCCGGCACCCTGTCGGGCGGGCAGCAGCAGATGGTCTCCATCGCCCGCGCCCTGCTGACGCGGCCTCAGGTGCTGCTGCTCGACGAGCCCTCGATCGGCCTGGCGCCGAAGCTGTTCCAGGACCTGCTGGCGCCGATCGCGGCGCTGCGGCAGTCGCGCGGCATGGCGATCCTGCTGGTCGAGCAGAATGTCCACGAGGCCTTCGCCATCTCCGACCGGGTGGTGGTGATGAAGTCGGGGCGGATGATCTTCGAGGGGCAGCCCTCGGACCTCTCGGACCACGCGCGGCTGATGGAGCTGTTCTGATGCGCCAGACGCGCATGCACCAGACGCTGACGGCGCTGCTGGAGGAGACGGCGGCGGCGGTGCCCGAGGCGCCGGCACTGGCCTTCCTCGATGGCCCGGCCCTCTCCTATGCCGGTTTCGCCGCGGCGGTGCGCCGCGTGGCGGGCGGGCTGGCGCGGCAGGGCATCGGCGCCGGGGACCGGGTGGCGATCTGGCTGCCCAACCGGCCGGAATACCTGATCCTGCACTTCGCACTGGCGCGGCTCGGCGCCACGGCGATCCATGTCAACACCCGCTTCCGCGCGCAGGAGGTGGCCTATCTGCTGGACCGCGCCCGCCCCGTGGCGATCGCCACGCAATGGGGCTTCGCCGCGGGCGATTTCCCGGCCCTGCTCGGCGCGGTCCTGCCGGACCTCGCGGCGCCGCCGCGCTGCGTGATCGGGCTGGACACGGCGGAGACACGGCTGGGCGCGCTGCCGGTGCTGCCCTGGGCGGCGCTCGACGCCACATCCGGGCAGGCGGAAGATGCCGCTTCCCCAGGGGCCTCCCCGGAGAGCGACTGCCTCACCTTCACCACCAGCGGCACCACCAGCGGGCCGAAGCTGGTGCTGCACCGCCAGCGCAGCATCGCGCATCACGCGGGCGACGTGGCGGGGGGGCCCCGGCCCGCGGGGGCCCCCCCCGACCCTCCGGCCCGCCGCCGACCGGGGGCGGGGCCGGTTCTCTTCCGCCCCGCGCGGGTGGCATCCACCCCTGGGCGTACCTCTTC
>NZ_JBSXMU010000114.1:0-9914 GCF_054073225.1 Teichococcus aerofrigidensis | reverse complement strand
GCCCTGCGCCGCCGCCCCGCGGGTGGCGGCGCGGGCGGCGCCGGGCGCCAGCAGGGGCGGCAGCAGCAGGGCCAGCGCCAGCGGCAGGGCGACGACCAGCGCCAGGGCGGGCGCCATGGCGCCGAGCAGGATGGCGATGGCCAGAACCACAGCGATCGCCGCCGCGCCAGGCACCAGGGCGCGGAGATAGAGGCCGTCCAGCGCCTCGACGTCACTGACCAGCCGGCCCAGGAGGTCGCCGGCACCGCGCAGGCCGAGGCCGCCGGGCAGCCGCTCCGCCAGCCGGCGGAAGAACCAGATCCGGGTATCGGCCAGGGCGCGGAAGGTGGCGGCATGCGTCACCAGCCGCTCCAGGTAGCGGGCCAGGGGGCGCAGCAGGATCAGCGGCCGCAGCAGCAGCAGGGAGCCCACGGCGGCGCCGGCCAGCACCCCCGTCCTGAGGCCCTCGGAGACGCCGCGCCCGGCCAGCGCCAGCAGCGCCACGCCGGCCAGGGCCGCCAGGGCGGCCATCGCCCCACCGGCCAGCAGCCAGCCGCGCCGGACGCGCCAGAGGCCGAGGACGCGCAGCAGGTCCTCGCGCATGGGCCGCGGGCCCGGCGGGGTGGGTCCGGGCCTCATTCGCCGGCCATCCGCGGCAGGAGGGCGCGCCCGCCCTCCAGCTCCAGCACCCGGCTGAAGCGCGCCCGCAGCGCCGGGGAATGGGTGGCGATGATGGCGGTGCGCCCGGCGCAGAGGCGGCGCAGACTCTCCAGGACCTCGGCCTCGGTGCCGGGATCGAGATGCGCGGTGGGCTCGTCCAGCAGGATCAGCGGCGCGTCGCGCAGGAAGGCGCGGGCGATGGCCACCCGCTGCGCCTGTCCGCCCGAGAGGCCGAAGTCGCCTTCGCCCACCGGCGTGTCCAGGCCCCGTGGCAGGGTGTCGGTGAAATCGGTGATGCGGGCCGCGCGGGCGGCGGCCTCGACCTCGGCCTCCGTCGCCTCCGGCCGGGCCAGGGCGATGTTGCCGCGGATGGTGTCGCGGAACAGATGCGCGCGCTGCCCGACATAGGCCGAGAGGCGGCGCAACTCGGCCGGACGCAGCGCCGTGGCGTCGCGGCCGTTCAGCGCGATCCGCCCGGTGTCCGGGCGGCGGAAGCCCATCAGCAGCCGCAACACCGACGACTTGCCGGAGCCGGAGGGGCCGGCCAGCACCAGCGCCTCGTTCGGCAGGACGCGGAAGGAGAGGTCGGTCAGCGCCGGGCCGCGCGCCGGGTCGTAGGTCAGCCCGACCTGCTCGAAGGTGAGCACCACGCTGGGCGGGATCTCGGCCAGGACCAGGCCGGGCTCCTCGGGCTGGGCGGCCAGCAGTGGGGCAAGCGCGGCGGCCGCCCCCTGGGCGGCCATGCGCTCGTGATAGGCGGCCGAGAAGGCCCGCAGCGGGGCGAAGAAGCCCGGCACCATCAGCAGGCAGAACAGCGCCGCCGTCGGGTCGGGGTGGCCGCCGATCAGCAGGTTGCCGTGCCGCCAGGCGAGGCAGCCGAGCACCGCCGCGGCGATCACCTCGAGCGACAGGCCGGAGAGGAAGGCGACACGCAGCACCCGCATGGTGCGCCGGCGCAGGTCCTGCGCCGCCTCCCCGAGCGCCGCCGCCTCGGCCTCCTGGCGGCGGAACAGCACGATCTGCGGCAGGCCGCGCATGCGGTCGAGGAAGCGGCCCGAGAGCGCCTGGAGCGCGTCGAACTGACGCCGGCTGGCGAGCGCCGCGCCGATGCCGGTGAGCGCCATGCCGACCGGCACCAGCAGCCCGGCGGCGAAGAGGATGACGCCGCTCAGCGGGTCCTCCGCCGCCACGGCGCAGGCGATGGCGAGCGGGGCCAGCGCGGCCAGGATGGCGGCGGGCAGCCAGCGGGCGAAGTAGCCGTCCAGCGCCTCGATGCGGTCCACCACCAGGGCAACGCGCTCGCCCGCCGGGCGCTCGTCGGCCGGGCCCAGCTCCAGCAGCCGGGCGAAGGCGCGGCGACGCAGCCCGGCGCGGGCGGCGGCCCCGGCGGCGGCCTGGGCGTGCTCCTGCGCCACGCCGAAGCCGGTCTGCAGCAGGGCCAGGGCGGCGGCGGCGGCCAGCTCGGACCAGCCCGCTCCGCCATATCCCAGCAGGGCGGCGAGAATGCGCGCGATGAGCCAGGCCTGGGCGATGCCGCAGGCGGTCGAGGCGAGGCCGAAGAGGATGGGGCGCGACAGGCGCGCCCGCCCGTCACGGGCAGTCGCGGCCAGCAGGGAGCGCGCCGCCTCTGCCTCGGCCGGCAGGGGCTTGGACATGGGCGGGGTTCTAGCGGGTTTTCCGGATGGCGGGAACCGCGCGCGGGCCGGCGGAGGGCTGGCGTGCCGCTTGCTTGCCCGCGGGGGCATCGCGCCGGAGAGGAGACCGCCCCGCATGCTGCCCAGCCATGGCCGCTACGACTACCACCCCTGGCCCGGCAGGCCGGCCTATGCCTGGCCCGGCGGGGCGCGGCTGGCGGTCTATCTCGGCCTGAACCTGGAGCATTTCGCCTTCGGCCAGGGGCTGGGGGCGGAGCTGGCGCCGGGCGCCAATGGCGGCGGCGGCCCGCAGCCCGACGTGCTGAACTACGCCTGGCGGGACTACGGCAACCGCGTCGGCGCCTGGCGGGTGCTGGAGCTGCTGGAGGAGCTGGACCTGCCGGCGACCGTGCTGCTGAACAGCGCGATGTACGATTACGCGCCGCAGCTCGTCGCGGCCCACCGGGCGCGAGGCGATGAGATCGCCGGGCATGGGCGGACCAACAGCGAGCGGCAGAACATGATGAACGAGGCGGCGGAGGCGCAGCTCATCGCCGAGGCCACCGCCGCCATCGCGGCGGCGGAGGGCGCCGCCCCGCGCGGCTGGCTCTCGCCCTGGATCGCCGAGAGCGCCTTCACCCCGGACCTGCTGGCCGAGGCGGGCTATCGCTACACGCTGAACTGGTGCGCCGACGACCAGCCGATCTGGCTGCGGACGCGGGGGGAGGGGCGGCTGCTCGCCATCCCCTATCCGCAGGAGGTGAACGACATCCCGTCCATCGTCGCCCGCAAGGACGGGGCCGAGCGGTTCGCCGCCATGATCGAGGCGGATTTCCTGGAGCGGCTGCGGCAGGTGCGTGACGGGCGGCCGCAGGTGATGGGCATCGCCCTGCACCCCTACCTGATCGGCCAGCCCTACCGGCTGCGGGCGCTGCGCCAGGCGCTCGCGGCCGTCGTGGCGCGGCGGGAGGAGGTCTGGATCACCACGGCCGGCGCGATCCTGGACCATGTGCTGACCCTGCCGGAGGGGACGGTTCCCTGACCCCCGGCCGGGGTCAGAGGCCGAGCTGCCGCGCCAGATCCTCCATGTCGCCGGCCACGGCCTCCCAGTCCTGCTCGGCGCGGAGGTCGGTGGTCTGGTCCGGCCCGTGCTCGGTCGGGCGGGCGATGAAGGCGGTGCGCAGGCCGCAGCCCCGCGCCGCGGCCAGGTCGCCATTGTGCGCGGCGACGAGGCAGACCTGCTCCGGCCGCAGCATCAGCACCTCGGCGGTGCGCAGATAGGCCTCGGGGGTGGGCTTGTAGGCCTGTGCCACCTCGGCGCCCAGGATGGCGTCCCAGGGCAGGCCGGCGCGCCTGGCCATGTCCAGCATCAGCCGGATGTTGCCGTTGGAGAGCGGGGCGATGATGAAGCGCCGCTTCAGCCGGGTGAGGCCGGCCACCGAATCGGGCCAGGGGTCGAGCCGGTGCCAGGCGAGGTTCAGCGCGTCCAGCTCGGCCGCCGGCACGCCCGCCGGATCGATGCGGAATTCCGGCAGCACGGCCTCGAGGTTCTCGCGGTGCAGGATGTCGAGCCGGGTGAAGGGGCGGCGGCCGGAGCGCACCTCCTCCATGGCCGGCGAGTAGCGGCGGCGCCAGGCATCGGCGAAGGCGGCCGGATCGGCGCCGGGGGCGTGGCGGGCCAGGAAGGGCGCCGCCTCGCGCGCCACGCCGCCGCGCCAGTCCACCACCGTGCCGAAGACGTCGAAGACCAGCGCCTGGACATCCGCGAAGGCCCGCATGGCCATCTTCCCCTCAGTGTTTGTCGCGGGCGATACCGTCGGCCACCAGGGAGCATCCGGCAATGGCCAGCAGGATGGCCAGGCCCGGCCAGAGCGCGGCCAGCGGCGCGGCGAAGACCGCCTCCTGTGCGTTGGCCAGCATATTGCCCCAGGAGGGGGTGGGCGGCTGGATGCCCAGGCCGAGGAAGCTCAGCACGCTCTCGGCCAGGATGGCGCCGGCGACGGCCAGCGCCGCGGCGACGGCGACCGGCGCGGCCAGGCCCGGCAGCACATGCCGCCAGAGCAGCCGCGCCTCGGTCACGCCCAGCGCCCGGGCGGCGCGCACATAGTCGCTGGCCAGGATGGCGAGCGCCCCGGCCCGCGCCAGCCGCGCCACCCCCACCCAGCCGAACAGCACCAGGATGAGGGTGATGCGCAGCATGTCGGTCGCCGCCGCGCCGCGCGGCAGGCCAAGCCGGGCGGGGTCGATCGCCGCCAGCAGCACCAGGATCGGCAGCGCGGGCAGCGCCAGCAGCCCGTCGGCCAGGCGCATCAGCGCGGCATCCACCCAGCCGCCGCGCCAGGCGGCGAGCAGCCCGACCGCCGTGCCGAGCAGCGCCGAGGCCAGCGCCGCCGCCAGCCCGACGGCCAGCGACACGCGGGCGCCGTGGAACAGACGCGCCAGCAGGTCGCGCCCCAGCTCGTCGGCGCCCAGCGGGTGCTCCGGGGAGGGCGGCGCGTAGCGGGCGAAGAGGTCCGGCGCGAAGGGATCCTGGCCGAGCCAGCCCGCCACCCAGGGGGCGGCCAGCGCGGCCAGCGCCAGCAGGCTCAGCAGGGCGAGGCCGGCGCGGAGCCGTGTCATTCGCCGAGCCTCGGATCGATCCAGCGCTGCGCCAGGTCGGCGGCGAGGGTGGCCAGCATGGTCACGAGCGCCACCAGCAGCAGCGCCAGCAGGGCCAGGTTGTAGTCATTGCCCATCACCGCGTCATAGAGCAGCTTGCCCATGCCGGGGCGGGCGAAGAGCGTCTCCGTCACCAGCGCGCCGGAGACCAGGGCGCCGGCGTCGAGCGCCAGCAGCGTGAGCAGGGGCACGGCGGCGTTCGGCAGGGCATGGTGCCAGAGGAGGCGCCCCTCGCCGGCGCCGCGCGCCCGCGCGCTGGTGATGAAGGGGCGCCGCAATTCGGCGGAGAGGGCGGTGGCGGCATGGCGCGCATAGGCCGCCATCTGGCCGAAGGCCAGGGTGGCGACCGGCAGGATGAGGTAGCGCAGCGGCGATTCGCCTTCCGCGGGCAGGCCCCCCGCCGGCAGCCAGCCGAGCCGCACGGCGAAGAGGATGATCAGCAGGATGCCGAGCCAGAAGCCCGGCACCGCCTGGGCCAGCAGGGCCAGCAGGTCCACCGGCCGGCGCCAGCGGGGCGAGAGCGCCGCCAGCGCGCCAAGGCCGGTGCCGGCCAGCGCCGCCAGCAGCACGGCGGCGCCGACCAGCACCAGGGTCGAGAGCAGCGCCGGCCGGAGCACCGCCACGGCCGGCTGGGCGAAGAGGCGGGAATAGCCGAACTCGCCGCGCAGCAGCCCCGCGCCCCAGGCCAGGTAGCGTTCGATCAGCGGCTGATCCAGGCCGTGCAGCGCGCGCAGGCGCGCCACGTCCGCGGCGGTCAGGCGGGGATCGGCCATCAGCGAGAGCGAGACCGGGTCGCCCGGCATCAGCCCGATGGCGAACCAGGCGGCCAGCGAGAGCAGCAGCAGGGTCAGGGCGATCTGCGGCAGGCGCAGCGCCGCCAGCCTCAGCGCGCCCGCCATTCCGTCACCCAGAGAGAGGAATAGTTCTGGTGCCCGGTGGGCCGCACGCCGTCGAGCCAGAGCGGCCAGACATGCGCGTCCGAACGGTGCCAGAGCGGCAGGGCGGGCAGGTCGGTGGCGATGCGGCGCTGCAGCCGCGCCCAGAGCGGGCGGCGCTTCGCCGCGTCCAGCTCCAGCGGCAGGGCCTCGATCAGCGCGTCCACCCCGGCGTCGCGGTAGCCGGTATAGTTCTGGCCGGACCAGTTGCGCTCGGCGCGCGGGATCTCGTCGGAATGGAAGGTGCTGCGCGGCACGTTCTCGGGGCTGCTGACCCAGGCGAAGAGGGCGCCGCCGGTGAAGCGGCGCCGGCTCACCGTCTCGCCGAAGAAGACGCGGGGCGGCTCGTTGCGGATCCGCGCCTCGACGCCGACGGCCTTCCACATCCCGGCCAGGATCTGCTGCACCTGCTCGCGCGAGCGGTTGCCGGCGGTGGTCATCAGCTCGAAGGCCAGGCGGTCCCCGGCGGCGTTGCGGCGGACGCCGTCCGGGCCGGGGCGCCAGCCGGCCTCTTCCAGCAGGGCGGCGGCGCGCGCCGGGTCGAAGGGCCAGGCGGGCGTGTCGGGGTCGTAGCCGGCATCGCGCGGATGCACGGCCCCGGCCGCCACCTCCTGCCGCCCGCCATAGAGGCGCGCCACGATCTGCGCCCGGTCGGCGGCGAGCAGCAGGGCCTGGCGTACCCGCCGGTCGGCCAGCAGGGGGTTGTCCAGGTTGAGGTCGATATGCTCGTAGGTGAGGCCCGGATTATAGGCAAAGCGGAAGCGCGCGCCGGCGCGGCGCTCCAGCGCCACGACCTGCTCGAGGGGCAGCCCCAGCTCGCCCGCCACCATGTCGATCTGCCCGGCCAGCAGCTGCGCCTCCAGCGCCGCCGTGTTCTCCACCGTGCGGATGGCGAGGCGGTCGAAGGCGGGGGCGGGGCCGGTCCAGTGCGCGTTGCGCTCCAGCGTCACCCCGGCGCCGGGCTGCACCGCAGCGATGCGGTAGGGGCCGTTCCAGAGCGCCGGATTGGCGGTCTCGGTCTCGTAGGCGGAGCGGGTGCGGTAGCCGGCCCTGTCGGCCTCCCAGCGCGGCCGCTCGATGCGCGCCGGCAGCGGCTGGAACTGGCCGAGGCCGGCATAGTCGAACGTCACCTTGTCGAAGCGGATGGTGAAGCGCCGGGGATCGTCGCTGCTGAACTCATAGGCGGAGCGGTAGGTCTCGGCCGGGCCGAAGCCGGTCTCGAAGGCGCGGCCGGCCTCCCAGGCGAAGCGCATGTCCTCGGCCGTGACCGGCGTGCCGTCGCCCCAGTTCAGCGCGCGCAGCTCCCAGGTGACGCGGATGCCGGGCCGGCCATCCGGCGTCGTCTCCAGCACCGCCTGCCCGTTCTCCAGGCTCGGCAGCCGGGTGCAGGCGAGGCAGCCCTGCTGCCAGTCGGCGTCATAGGCGGTGACGGGGCGCAGCGCGAAGCCGAGGAGATAGGCCTTGGCCGCCATGTTCTCGATGTTGGGGTGGAAGTTGCCCGGATACTGGCTGAGGCCGATGGTCAGGCTGTCGCGGCGCGGCTGGGCGGCGGCATCCGCCAGGGTCAGGCCGGGGGCGAACAGGGCGAGGGTGGCGGCGAGGCAGTGGCGCATGGGCCGGGATGATGCCGGCTCATGCCGCGGCGCGGTAGGGCAAAACCCGGGCTATCCGAAGGCTTCCCGCAGCAGCAGCAGGTTCAGCCCCACGATCAGCGCCGTGGCCGCCCAGCCCAGGGCGAGTTGCCAGCCCGGTGTGACCAGTGCGCCGAGCCGCCGGCGGTCCCCCGCGAAGAGCATCAGCGGGATGGCGGCGAAGGGCAGCTGCAGCGAGAGCACCACCTGCGAGAGCACCAGCAGCTCGGCCGTGCCGCGCTCGCCATAATGCCAGGTGACGAGCACCGCCGGCACGACGGCGATCAAGCGCGTCACCAACCGGCGAAGCGCGGGGGGCAGGCGGATGCGCAGGAAGCCCTCCATCACCACCTGGCCGGCGATGGTGGCGGTGACGGTGGAGTTCAGCCCGCAGCAGAGCAGCGCCACGGCGAAGAAGACCGGCGCCGCCGCGCCGAGCAGCGGCGCCAGCATGGCATGCGCCTCGCCGATCTCGGCGATCCCGGTCTGTCCCCGCACATGGAAGGCGGCGGCGGCGACGATCAGGATGGCGGAGTTGATCAGCAGGGCCAGGGTCAGCGCCACGCTGCTGTCGATGCTGGCGAAGCGGATCGCCTCCCGCTTGCCGGCAAGATCCTCGCCGGCGGCGCGCGACTGCACGATGGCGGTGTGCAGGTAGAGGTTGTGCGGCATCACCGTGGCGCCGAGGATGCCGAGGGCCAGGTAGAGCTGGCGGGAATCCGCGACGATCGAGGCGGAGGGCAGGTAGCCGCGCAGCACGGCGCCCCAGTCCGGGTCGGCCAGCGCCAGCTGCGCCAGGAAGCAGAGGGCGATCAGCGCGATCAGGCCGATGACGAAGGCCTCCAGCCAGCGCACCCCCTTGTGCTGCAGCCAGAGGATCAGGAAGGTGTCGAGCACGGTCAGGATCACGCCCTCCAGCAGCGGCAGGCCGAAGAGCAGCTGCAGGGCGATGGCGGTGCCGATCACCTCGGCCAGGTCGGTGGCGCAGATCGCCAGCTCCGCCAGCAGCCAGAGCGGGATGGCGACGGCCTTCGGGAAGCGTTCGCGGCAGAGCTGGGCGAGGTCGCGCCCCGTGGCGATGCCGATGCGGGCGCAGATCGCCTGCAGCAGCATGGCCATCAGCGAGGACAGCAGGGCGACCGAGAGCAGCGTGTAGCCGAAGGCCGAACCGCCGGCGATGGCGGTGGCTCAGTTGCCCGGATCCATGTAGCCCACCGCCACCATGTACCCCGGGCCGATGAAGGCTAGCAGGCGCCGCAGCCAGCCGGCGCCGAGCGGCACGGCCACGCTGCGGTGGATCTCGGTCAGGCTGCGCGGGGCGCCGTGCCGGTCGGTCACGGGCGGTGCGCCCGGCGCCGCCGGGAGGACCATGCGGAAAGGCGGAGCATGGCGCGCATTGAGCCTGTAGCCGGAGCTACAATCAAGCGCCCGGCTGCGATACGCGGGCCGGGGCCGCCACGGCCTCAGCCGGCCTTGGCCTTGTAGGCCTCCGCCTCCGCCAGGCTGCCGACACCGCCGCGCGCCCGGCTCCACTCCACCGGATCCTCCAGGAACCGCCGCACCTCCTTCAGCGCCGCCTCGGAGAAGTAGGGCCTCTCGCGGCAGACCTCGAGCACGTCCCACCAGGTGGCGAGATGCAGCAGGTTGAGGTTGATCTCCTTCAGCTTCTCCTGCCCGCCGGGGAAGACGCCGTAGAAGAAGACGACGAAGGTGTGGTCGCAGATGGCGCCGGCGTCGCGCAGCGCCTGGGCGAAGCGGATCTTGCTGGCGCCGTCCGTCGTCAGGTCCTCGACCAGCAGGGTCTGCTTGCCCTCCGGCACGTCGCCCTCGATCTGGGCGTTGCGGCCGAAGCCCTTGGGCTTCTTCCGGACATAGGACATCGGCGCCATCATCCGGTCGGCGATCCAGGCGGCGTAGGGGATGCCGGCGGTCTCGCCGCCCGTCACCGCCTCGATCGTCTCGTAGCCGATGTGGCGGCCGATCTTCTCCACCGCCAGCTCGACGATGCGGTTGCGGGCGCGGGGGAAGGAGATGATCTTGCGGCAGTCGATATAGACCGGGCTCTTCCAGCCGCTGGTGAAGGTATAGGGCTCCTCGGGCCGGAAGTTGACGGCCTTGATCTCCAGGAGGATGCGGGCGGTGGTGAGGGCCGCGTCGCGGTCCCAGTCGGAAGGGTGGGTCGAGGACATGACAGGGGCTCCTTTTGCCGCGGTTGGTAACGCCCGCCCGGCGGCGCGTCCATGACAGAAGCGAGTCGCGTCTGGGTCCTGGCCGATCCCCGCGCCGGCACCGCCGCCCAGGCGCTGGGCATGGCCGAGCGGCTCGGGCGGCCCTTCCACACCCTGCCGCTGGGCTGGGGCGCCCTGGCCCGGCTGCCGCTGCCCTGGCCGAGCCTGGCCGGGCTGTCGGCCGAGACC
>NZ_JBSXMU010000113.1:0-9920 GCF_054073225.1 Teichococcus aerofrigidensis | reverse complement strand
GCCCATTGCCGCGCGGCGGGGGAGGATGTGGCGGGTGGCGCGCTGGCGCTTGCGGACGGCACCCGGCTCGGGCCCGCGGCCATCGCCCTGGCGGCGGCGCTGGGCCTGCCGGAGCTTCCCGTCCGGCCGCGGCCGCGCATCGGCGTCTTCAGCACCGGCGACGAGCTGGTGCCGCCCGGCGCGCCGCTCGGGCCGGCGCAGACCTATGACAGCAACCGCTTCGCCCTGCTGGCCCTGCTCGCCGGGCTGCCGGTCGAGCCGGTCGATCTCGGCATCCTGCCCGACGACCGGGCGGCGACACGGCGGGCCCTGCGGGCGGCGGCGGAGGGGCATGACATGCTGCTGACCTCCGGCGGCGTCAGCGCCGGGGAGGAGGATCATGTCCGCGCCGCCATCGCCGCCGAGGGGCGGCTGGTATTCTGGCGTCTGGCGGTGAAGCCGGGCCGGCCGGCGGCCATGGGGGTGGTCGCGGGCGTGCCGGTGCTGGGACTGCCGGGCAATCCGGTGGCCGCCTTCGTCGCCTTCCTGAACCTGGCGCGGCCGCTGGCCCTGCGGCTCTGCGGCGCCGCGCAGGAGCCGCCGCCGCGCTTCCTGGCCGAGGCCGGCTTCCGCCACCGCAAGAAGGCCGGGCGGCGGGAGTATCTGCGCGTCGCGCTGGAGCGGCGCGAGGGCCTGCTGCCTCCCCTGGCCCATGCCTTCCCGCGCGAGGGCTCCGGCCTGCTGACCTCGCTGACCCGCAGCCACGCCTTCGCCGAGATCCCCGAGGCGGCCACCGAGGTCGCCCCGGGCGAGCGGCTGGCGGTGCTGCCCTTCGCGGCGCTCTTCTGATCGGCCGGCGGCACCCCATCTTCGCCGGAAGGACAGCGCCAGGGCAGCAGGAAGGACAACGTCGATGTTCATCGCCATGAACCGCTTCAAGGTCGCGCCGGGAGCGGAGGCCGATTTCGAGACGATGTGGACGCAGCGGGAATCGCACCTGCACGAGGTGCCGGGCTTCGTCTCCTTCCACCTGCTGCGCGGTCCGGTGCGCGAGGACCACGTGCTCTATGCCTCGCACACCATCTGGCACGACAAGGCCGCGTTCGAGGCCTGGACGCGCTCGGATGCCTTCCGCCGCGCGCATGCGGGGGCGGGCGGCAGCAAGCCGCTCTATCTCGGCCCGCCGCAGTTCGAGGGCTTCGAGGCGATCCAGAGCATCGGGCGCCCGCCGGGCTGAAGGGTGCCTCCGGGGGAGCCGGGAGGGCCGCCATTGTGCCGGCTTCCCTCTTGCTGTTAAGAACCCGGCCCCTTCGCTGGGGTGGCAGAGCGGTTGAATGCACCGGATTTGTAATCCGGTTGGGTAACCACGTCGCAGGTTCGAATCCTGTCCCCAGCAGGGCTCCCGCCCGTATGGCACCGCCGGCGGCCACTCTCGATCCCGGCCTCATCGACGCCGCGCCTTCTGTGAGCGCGCGCACAGCCGCATTCCTCGCCTCCCGGGCATTCTGAGCGCCGGCCGCCGCATCCCGTGACGGCCCTCACGCCCGGACCCGGAGGCGAGGATGTCCTTGCAGCCCGTCATGCCGCGATCCCGCCCGCTGCTCTCCGCCCTGCTCGCCACGGCGCCGAGGATGGCGCGGCTCCTGCACCATTGGTGGTTCTACCGCCCGGAGCGCCGCTACATGCGGGGCGGGCGCTCCACCGGCTGAGGCCGGGCGCCACCCCCTTCCGCGTGCCCGGAGGGTGGGACGGACCCGCTCAGGGCTTCTCCCGGCGCGGATCGGGAGCCTCGGCGCCGCGCAGCAGGGCCTCGATCTCGCGCCGCAGGGCCTCGGGGTGGTGCAGCACGATGGCCTGCCGCCCGACCGTCAGCAGCCCGGCGCGCGACATCCGCGCCAGCTCGCGCGAGACCGTCTCGCGGCGCAGCCCGATGCGGGCGGCCAGGACATGCTGCGGTGGCGGCGGGCTCAGCACCTTCTCGCCGCCGCCGCGGGGGCGGGAGAGGCGGAGCAGCTCCGCCGACAGCCGCTGCCGCACCGGCAGGGCGGTGGCCTCCAGCAGCCGCTCGTCCTTGTCGCGCAGCCGCGCCGTCAGCAGCCGCAGCAGCCGCCGTCCGACGGCCGGGCATTGCAGCACCAGCTCCATCAGCGCGGCGCCGCGCACGGCGCAGAGCCGGGTGCGCAGCAGGGCGGTGACATTGGCCGAGCGGCGGACGCCATCGATCGCCGCCAGCTCGCCGAAGAAATCGCCGGGGCCGAGGTCGTTCAGGATGGCCTCATGCCCGAAGGCGGTGCGCACCACCACGCGCACCGAGCCCTCCAGCACGAAATAGACGTCGTCGCTGGCATCCCCGGAATCGACCACGACCGCGCCGGCCTGGAGCTGGTGCCAGCGCGTGCTGGGCACCATCCGCGCCAGGGCCTCCTCCGGCGCGCCCTCCAGGAAGGGGATGCGCCGCAGCGCCGCCAGCGCCGCCGGGCCGCTGGGGCCACCGGTGGGGCCGGGCGGAAGGCCGGGAGGGCTGGCCGCGCCGGGCACGGCCCCGGCTCAGCCGCGCCCGGTGCGGCGCGGCGCGCGCTTCCCTGGCGCCGGCGCGGGATCGCCGGCGGGGGAGAGGCTGCGGCCGGCGGCGGCGGGCAGGAGCAGCTGCTCCTCGTAATGGGCCGGATCGCGCAGATCGACGTAGTCCTGCATCTCCCGCAGCCGCTCGCCGAGCGGCGTGTCGAGGCGCGCCACGGCGATGGAGAACTTCTGGATGGCCTCGAAGGAGGAATAGCCCCAGAGCGTGACATAGCTGCCCAGCCGGCCGAAGGCGCCATGGGTGCCGCGGTAGAGCACGCCCTCGCGCGCCGCGAGCGTCCGCAGGTCCGGCTCGTGGCGGCGCAGCCAGGCATGGAAGGCGTCGGCCTTCTCGGGCGCCACGCGGAACCGCACCTCGCGGACCATCATGCCGAGGAGGAAGCCCTCCTCGATCCCCTTCGCGATATCCTGTCCGGCCGGCCCGGCCGGCCCGCCGGCGGCCGCCGTGTCGGTGATGTGCCAGAGACCGGCGGACCGGATCTCGGGCCGGATCTCGCGCACCTCCGGCGCCGCCAGCGCGGCGCCCGCCCGCATCCGCGCCTTCAGGCGCTCCAGATCGTTCTCGGCCTTCATGGCATCGCCTCCTCCGGGTTCTTCTCCAGCAGCAGGCCCTGGCGCAGCAGCAGCGCCAGCCCCTGGTCCAGCGACTCCGCCGCCGCCGCCGCGTCGAGCGGCGGCACCACCGCCTCGCGATAGGCCTCCCGCAGCGCCGTCGCCATCATCCCCGCCCGGCAGAGCTCCAGCAGCAGCCAGGCATGGGCGTTCAGCCGCAGCAGGCGCGGCCCGCCACCCTCGCCGGGCGCGAGCACCACGCAGCTGTCCAGCTCAGGAACCGGACGGAGGCGCAGATTGGGGGCGAGGATGTAGCGCATGCTCAGGCAGGACCCGCAGGTCCACTCCCTGGTTGAGCGGCAGGTCGAAAGGGTCGGGCGCCGTCCAGCGGCCATGGAAGGCATAGGCGGTGGCGCGGCACCCGCCATGCGAGCCCTGGCTCGCCGCGCAGTCGCCGCAACTGGCCTCCACCTCGCCCGAGCGCAGCAGCCGGTGCAGCGGCGCGTTCCACGTGTCGAGGAAGGCGACCTCGCGCAGATCGCCCAGATCGACATACTCGCGCAGATAGGCGCAGCCGATGGAGTGGCCGCGCGGATCGACCGCCGCCGTCTGCCAGCAGCAATTGCCGTCGCGCGGGTGCCAGGACTGCATCAGCCGCATCCCCGGCGGCAGGCGCAGCGCGCCGAGCGCGCGCATCATCACCTCGAGCGGCAGCGAGGCCTCGTCCCAGGCGCGGCGCATGCGGCCGATCGGATAGGGCCGCAGGATGCCGATGGTCTCGAGCCCGAGCCGCGCCGCGAGATCGACGCAGCCCTGCAGGTGATCGACGTTGAGCCGCGTCATGATGACCAGCATCTGCGTCTCGATGCCCGCCGCGCGGGCGGCCCGGATGCCGCCGAGGGTGCGCTCGAAGCTGCCGGGCGCGCGCGTGGCGTGGTCGTGCACCGCGGCGTCCGGGCCGTGCAGATCGACCAGCAGGGTGGCGATCCGGCAGTCCTCGTGCAGGATGCGGGCCATCTCCGGCGTGACCAGCGTGGCGTTGCTGCGGAGCTGGACATGGAAGCGTCCGGCGGCGTGGCGCAGCACGTCGAGGAAATCGGCGCGGTGCAGCGGCTCGCCGCCCTCGATGTAGAGGCCGATGACGCCATCCTCCTCCAGCCGGTCGATCAGCCCCATCCAGTCGGCGGCCGGCATCTCCTCCGCGCGCGGGACGCGGCTGCAATCGGCGTAGCAATGGCGGCAGTCGAGGTTGCAGCTGGCGGTGAAGCTCAGCGTCACCTTCAGCGGGCGCTCCAGCACCGGGTTGCGGAGCGGAAGGGTGGGCGGCGTGCTCATGACGCCTCCCCGAGAGCCGCCAGCGCGGCGCGCAGGTCGAGCCGGCCGCAGCCGGCATGCGCGTCCCAGGCCTCGACCGGGGTCAGGCTGTCGCGCCGGCCGGTGCGGCGAAGGGTGTCGCGCAGCCGCGCCGCGTCGGGCAGCGGTCCGCCGGCCTCGCGCGCCCGCTCCAGCATCAGCGCGACGGCGCCCGCGACATGCGGCGCCGCCTGGCTGGTGCCGCTCAGCACCATGCCGGCCTCGGGCGAGAGGCCGCCGCCCCAGCCGGGGGTGCAGCGGCCCTTGGAGCGCGCGGCGTAGATGCCGACGCCGGGGGCGATCAGGTCCGGCTTCTGACGCCCGTCGCGGGTCGGGCCCTCGGCGCTGAACTGCGCCGCCGGCCGCCGGCGCTGCGCCAGGGCGTTGTAGGCGCCGACGACGATGGCGCTCTCGCCGCAGGCCAGCGAGCCCAGCGTCATGGCGCGGTCGGCGTCGGCCGGGTCGAAACGGGACTGCGAGGGGTCGTCGCGCTCGATCCAGGCATCGAAGCGCACCGGCCGTTCCTCTGGCCGTTCCCCTGGCCGTTCCCCCGCCCGCAGCAGCAGCGTCCAGCCCTGGGTCTCCGGCGCCCCGGAGGGGGGCAGGGTGATGCGGATCTGGCGGAGCGGCGGCCGCCCGCCCGCGGCGCCGCCGTCATCCTGCCCGAGCCCCACCGTGCCGAGCAGCGCGCCGTCGCCGCGCCGCAGGGCGAAGGCGCCGTGCCGGCCCTGGCCGGGCGGCGGCAGGGGAATCTCGCGGCCGGCCGGATCGAGCAGGGAGACGGAGAGCGGCGCATCCGCCGCGTGGCAGAGCAGCAGGCGGTTGGCCAGATGGTCACCCGGCGGCAGCAGCCATCGCAGCGGGCGGGCCTCCCCGGGCGGCACCGTGCCGCCGGCATGGATGCCGCTGGTCCGGGCATTGCCGGCGCAGACCACGATGGCGCGGCCCGGGCGGCGCAGCAGCGCCTCCAGCGCCTGCTCGACGAGATTGCTGCCGTCATGCGGGCCGGTGTTGGTGGTGAGGCTGAGATTGACCACCGCCGGGCGGTCGCCGGTCTTGTGGAAGATATAGGCGGCGGCCTCGTAGACCCAGGCGCCCTGCGCCAGGTCGGCGGCATTGTCCCAATCGAAGCGCGGCAACTGGACGAAGACCAGCTCCGCCTCCGGCGCCAGGCCCGGCAGGCCGGTGCCGCGCCCGTTCCCCGCCGCCACGTCCAGCACATGCGTCCCGTGCGCGCCTTGGCCCGGGGCCACCGTGGCGGCCTCGGTGTAGTAGTTGGCGTGCGGGTCGTAGCCGAGCCGGTCATAGGGGCAGCCGCCCCCGGAGGCGGCGTGGTCGAGGGCGGCGTCGATCGCGGCGGCCGCGTGCTCGCGGCCCTGCGGCAGGCCTCCGGCCGGCGCCCCGGCCGGGTTCTGGTCCCACAGGGCCAGCAGCCGGGTGCGGCCATCGGCGTGGCGAAAATTGGCGTGGGCGATATCGCAGCCGTAATCGGCGACGCCGATCACCACGCCGCGGCCGCCGCGTGGTGGCGCGGCCGCGGCCGTGGCCGCGCCGGCGGGGCGTGGCGTGGCGCCGATCTCCGGCATCGACCAGTCGAGCTGCGGCCGCAGCCGCGGCGCGGCGCCAACCCAGAGGATGCCCTCCTGCCGCAGCAGCGCCGGCAGGGCGATCGGCCCGCCGGGCGGGGGCGGCTGGCGCGGATCGATCCAGACGCGGGCGGTGAACAGGTAGGGGCCCGGCCCGGGCGGCGCCTCGGGCCGCATCCCGGCGGCGAGGACGCGGCCCTCCGCATCGGTGACGAAACCGGGTTCCAGCCCCGGGATGGCGGGGGAGAGGCCTTCGGGGCCGGTGTGGAAGGGCAGGCGGGAGGTGCGGATGAACACCCGCGCCACCGGGCTCGTGCGCATCTCGCACTGAACGCGGAGCGCCAGATTGCCCAGGCGCGGGTCCAGCCTCTCGCAGCCATCGGTATCCAGCAGGCCGGTCTCGACCCGCTGGCAGTGACATTCGGTCTGCCGCTCCTGGCTGGGCATCTCCTGGCTGGGCATCTGCGGTGGCAAGGACGGTCTCCCTCACGGCCTCAGGGTGGCGAAAGGCGGCCCGGTGACCGAATCTTGCGTTGTCCCGGACGCCTCCGCAACGACATTGTCAGCCGACCGGGCCGCCGGTACTGTGACGGGGCGCACAGACAGCTGCGCCGGAATGGAACTGCGGATGCCACAGAACGTCGCATGCGCGGCCTGCGGCGGGTGGAACCCTGCCGAGGGGCGAGCCTGCTCCCGCTGCGGCCGGCCGCTCTCGCTCCATTGCCTGGCCTGCGGCAGCCCGGCCGGTCCCGGCGCGCGCTTCTGCGGCCAGTGCGGCCAGCCCCTGGCCCAGGCGCCCGACGCCGCGGCCGCCGCGCCGCAGGCCGAGCTGCGTCTGGTCACGCTGCTGTTCTGCGACATCGTCGATTCGGTGGGCCTGTCGAGCCGCCTCGACGCGGAGGCCTATGGCGCGGTCATCCTCGCCTATCGCCAGGCCTGCGCCAGCGAGGTCGGCAGCCGCGGCGGCCGCATCCTGCAATACGCCGGCGACGGCGTGCTGGCCTGCTTCGGCTTTCCGCTCGCGCATGAGGATGACGCGGTTTGCGCGCTGGAGGCGGGGCTTGGCGTGCTGCGAGCGGTGCGGGTGCTGAGCGAGCGGCTGAGCCGGGATGGCGCGCCCGCCCTGGCCGTCCGCCTCGCCGCCCATACCGATCAGGTGATGGCCGGCGACCTCGGCGACGGGCCGGCGCGCGAGGCCATGGCGGTGATCGGGGCGGCCACCAACGTGGCCGGCCGGCTGCATCAGGCGGCCGCGCCGGGCCAGCTGGTGGCGAGCGGCGCCACCTGGCGCGCGGCGAGCGGCTTCTTCATCGGCGAGCCGCTCGGCGCCTTCCCCCTGCGCGGCCTGCCGCTGCCGGTCGAGGCCTATGCGGTGCTCGGGCGGAGCGGCGCCTCCAGCCGCCTGGAGGCGCGGCCCGTGCTGGCCCCCTTCTGCGGCCGCCGGCGCGAGCTGGAGATGATGGGCCGCCTCTGGAGGGCGGCGCGGCAGGGGCGGGGCGGGGCCGTGCTGCTGCATGGCGAGGCCGGCGTCGGCAAGTCCCGGCTCCTGCGCGAGTTCCGCGACGGCCTGTCCGACGACGCGCCCCTGGTGCTCACCTGCCAGTGCCTGCCGGAGCATCGCACCAGCGCCCTGCAACCCCTGGCCCGCCCGCTGGCCGTCCTGCTCGGCCTGCCGGAGGGCGCCACGCCGGAGATGGTCCGTGACGGGATCGCCGCCGCCGTGCCCGAGGGGCTCGATGACGCCGGCCGGCAGGCGCTGCTGGACGGGCTGACCGGCATCCTGGCGCCGCAGGCCCTGCCGGTGGCGGCCGGAGAGGCGGCCTCCCCCCGGCTGCGGCGCGAGCGGGGCCTGGCGGCGGTGGCGGAATGCCTGCTGGCCCGCGCCGCGCCGCGCGGCCTGCTGCTGCTGGTCGAGGACCTGCACTGGGCGGATGATTCGACGCTGAGCCTGCTGGAGGGCGTGCTGTCGCGGCTGGAGGCGGCGCCGCAGGATGCCCCGGTGCTGGTGGCGATGACGACCCGGCCCGAATTCGCCGATCCCCTGCTGGACCATCCCGGCATCGCCAGGGTCGAGCTGCATCCCCTGCCGGCGGCCGAGACCGAGGCGCTGGTCACGGCGGTGGCGGGCGGCAAGCGCCTGCCGGTGGCGGTGCAGTGGGAGATCGTGCGGCGCACCGAGGGCATTCCCCTCTTCGTCGAGGAACTGACCAGCACGGTGCTGGAATCCGGCCAGCTGCGCGAGCGGGCGGGGCATTACGAGCTGGCGGGCCCGTTGCAGCCGCTGAGCATGCCCAAGACCCTGCAGGGCTCGCTGATGGCGCGGCTCGACCGCATGGCGGCGGACAAGCCGGTGGCCCAGCTCTGCGCCGCGCTCGGCCGCAGCTTCAGCCTGGGCCTGGCGCAGGCGGTGGCGCAGCGCCCGGCGGCGGAGATCGCGGCGGCGCTGCGGCGGCTGGCCGAGGAGCGCTTCCTGGATCATCTCGGCCACGGCCCGAACGGTGCCGTCTACAGCTTCCGCCACGCGCTGATCCAGGAGGCCGCCTATGAATCGCTGCTGCACGGCCACCGGCGCGTCATCCACCGGCGCATCGCCGATGCGCTGCGCGGCGAGTTCGCGGCCGAGGTGGCCGGGCGGCCGGAGATCCTGGCCAACCATCTGGGCCTGGCGGGGCTCCGGGCCGAGGCGGTGGCGGCCTGGGAGCGCGCCGGCCGCGCCGCCGCCGAGCGCTCGGCCAGCACCGAGGCGGTGGCGCATTTCCGCCATGCGCTGGATCTGCTGGGCGAGCCGCCGCGCGGCCCCGCCGCCGAGACGGCGCTGCGGCTGCACATCGCCCTGGGCACCCAGTATCTGATCACGCGGGGCAACGGCGCGCCCGAGGTGCAGCAGGCCTTCGACGCCGCCCTGGCGCTGAGCCAGGACATCGCCGGCACGCCCGCCGCCTATCGCGCGCTCTATGGCCTGCAGACCTTCTATATCGTGCGCGGCCAGCTCGCCGTGGCGCAGCCGCTGGGCCGGCGCATGCTGGAGCTGGCGAACCGGCTCGACGAGCCCGGGCTGGTGGTGCAGGCGCGGCGGCTGGCGGGGCTGGTGGCGCTCTACCAGGGCGACTTCGCCGTGGCCGAGGCCGAGCTGGAGGCGGCCTGGGCGCTGTACCGGCCGCAGCGCGACGCGGCGCAGCGCTTCGAATTCGGCTCCGATCCGGGCACCCTCACGCTCTGCGCCCTGGGCTGGACCCGGTGGTTCCGCGGCCGTGCCGCCGAGGCGCTGGCGCTGGATGCCGAGGCGCTCGAGCTTGGCGGGCGGCTGCGCCATCCCCACAGCCGTGCCTTCGCGCTGAGCTTCTCCGCCTCCCTGCGGCAGAGCCTGGGGCAGCCGGCGGAGACCCTGCGGCAGGCCGAGACGGTCATCGCCCTGGCCCATGGCCAGGGCTTTCCCTACTGGGCGGCCTGGGGCGAGACCCTGGCCGGCTGGGCGCAGGTGGCCCGCGCCACCGACGCGGCGGCACCGGAGGCGGGCAAGGCCGGCCTGCGGCGGCTGCGGCAGGGGCTGCGCGACTTCGCGGCGATCGGCGGCGACATGGTCCGCTCCTATGGCCTGATGCTGCTGGCGGATGCGCAGCTGCGGCTCGGCCAGGCCGAGGACGCCGCCGCTACCGCCGCCGCGGGGCTGGCCGAGGTGGAGCGGAACGGCGTGCGCTTCCTGGCGGCCGAGCTGCACCGCCTGCATGGGCTCGCCCTGCTGGCCTTGGGGGCCGGGGTGGAGGCGGCACTGGACAGCCTGCGGGCGGCGGTCGCGCTGGCGGCGGAGCAGGGCGCGCCGGTGCTGGAGCGGCGCGCGCTGGAGAGCCTGCTCGCCACGCTGCCGCCGGC
>NZ_JBSXMU010000112.1:0-9936 GCF_054073225.1 Teichococcus aerofrigidensis | reverse complement strand
GGGCGGGGGCGCCCCCGCCCGGCGGCCTCCCCTAGCGGGGGCCTCCCGGCTGGCGTGCCCGCCCGCGATGGAATATCTCCCCCGTCATGCGCTACATCTCCACCCGGGGCGAGGCCCCAGCCCGCGATTTCGAAGGCGTCCTGCTGGCCGGCCTCGCCGAGGATGGCGGGCTGTTCATGCCGGAGTCCTGGCCGCTGCTCTCCGCCGCCGAGTGGCGCGGCCTGCGCGGCCGGCCCTATGCCGAGGTGGCGGCGCACCTCATGGCGCCCTTCGCCGAAGGCGCGCTGGACCATGAGACCCTGCTGCGCCTGACCCGCGCCGCCTATTCCGGCTTCGGCCACGCCGCCACGGCCCCGCTGGTGCAGATCGAGCCGCGCCTCTTCGCGCTCGAGCTGTTCCATGGCCCGACGCTCGCCTTCAAGGACATGGCGATGCAGCTGCTGGGGCGGCTCTTCGACCATGCGCTGGAGAAGCGTGGCGAGCGCGTGACCATCATCGGCGCCACCTCGGGCGATACCGGTTCGGCCGCCATCGAGGCCTGCCGCGACCGCCGCGCGATCGACGTGGTCATCCTCCATCCCGAGGGCCGCACCTCCGAGGTGCAGCGGCGGCAGATGACCACCGTGCTCTCGCCCAATATCCGCAACATCGCCATCCAGGGCAGCTTCGACGACTGCCAGGACCTGGTGAAGGCGATGTTCAACGACGCGCCCTTCCGCCAGGAGATGCGGCTCTCGGCGGTGAACTCCATCAACTGGGCGCGCATCGCGGCGCAGGTGCCCTATTACGCCTATGCCGCCCTGGCGCTCGGCGCCCCGGACCGCCCGGTCGCGGTCTCGGTGCCCACCGGCAATTTCGGCAATGTGCTGGCCGCCTGGGTGGCCCGCCGCATGGGCCTGCCGATCGAGCGTCTGATCATCGGCGCCAACCGCAACGACATCCTGGCCCGCTTCCTGGCGGCGAACGACATGTCGATCCAGGGCGTGGCGCCGAGCCTCTCGCCCAGCATGGACATCCAGGTCTCGTCCAATTTCGAGCGGCTGCTCTTCGAGCTGCTGGGCCGCGACGCGGCGGCCACGGCCGGGATCATGCGCCGCTTCCGCGCCGAGGGCCGCATGCCAGTGCCCGACGCCGCCTGGCGCAAGGCGGCCGGCCTGTTCCATGGCTTCGCGCTGGACGATGAAGGCACGCTGGGCGAGATCCGCCGCCTGCATGCCGAGAGCGGCTATCTGGCCGATCCGCACACGGCGATCGGCACCGCCGCCGCGCGGGCGCACCTGCCGCCCGAGGGCATCCCGGTGATCGTCGCCGCAACGGCGCATCCGGCCAAGTTCCCGGACGCGGTGGAGCGCGCCACCGGCATCCGCCCGCCGCTGCCGGCGCGGATGGCCGATCTCTACGAGCGGGAAGAGCGCCTTTCCACCCTGCCCAACGCCCTGGCGGCGGTGGAGGAGGCGGTGCGGCAGCACGGGCGGCGCAACCGCGCGGACTGAGGGGCGGGCGCCTTCTCCCGCAGCGCGTCATGATGAGGGTCGCATCGCGGCGGTGCCGGCATTACATTGCGCGTAATGACCGCCTCTTCGCCTGCCATCCGATCGAACGCCCCCTCGGCCGCCGCGCCGGCGGGCGCCCCCGGCGGGCCGATCACAGGAACCCTCCTTATGTCTGAACCGGTGCGGCTGACGCGCCTGCCCAACGGGCTGACCATCGTCTCCGAGACCATGCCGCGGGTCGAGACCGTCTCGATCGGCGCCTATGTCCACGCCGGCACGCGGGACGAGACGGCGGCCGAGAACGGCGCCTCCCACTTCCTGGAGCACATGGCCTTCAAGGGCACGGCCCGGCGCGACGCCGCCTCCATCGCCCGCGAGATCGAGAATGTCGGCGGCCATCTCAACGCCTATACGGCGCGCGAGCAGACGGCCTACTACGCCAAGGTGCTGAAGGAGGACCTGCCGCTGGCGGCGGATATCCTCGGCGACATCCTGACCCATTCCACCTTCGTGCCGGAGGAGCTGGAGCGCGAGCGCGGCGTCATCCTGCAGGAGATCGGCCAGGCCAACGACACGCCGGACGACATCGTCTTCGACCACTTCCAGGCCACG
The DNA here is from genome assembly GCF_054073225.1 of Teichococcus aerofrigidensis. Taxonomy (NCBI): domain Bacteria; kingdom Pseudomonadati; phylum Pseudomonadota; class Alphaproteobacteria; order Acetobacterales; family Roseomonadaceae; genus Roseomonas; species Teichococcus aerofrigidensis. Next base: position 7,831 of record NZ_JBSXMU010000112.1, on the reverse strand, counting down.
GCCTTCCCCGACCAGCCGATGGGCCGGCCGACGCTGGGCACCGAGGCGGTGATCGGCGCCATGCCGCGCGAGGTGCTGACCGGCTATATGCGCCGCCACTACGGCCCGAGCCGCATGGTGGTCGCCGCCGCCGGAGCGCTGGAGCACGAGGCCCTGGTCTCCCTCGTGGAGCGCCACTTCGCCGACCTGCCGGTCGTCACGCCCACCGCCTCCGAGGTCGCGCGCTATGGCGGCGGCGAATTCCGCGAGGAGCGGGAGCTCGACCAGGTGCATGTCGTGCTCGGCTTCGAGGGGCCGGCCGTGGCGACGGCGATGCACTACCCGACCATGCTGCTCTCCACCCTGCTCGGCGGCGGCATGTCCTCGCGCCTGTTCCAGGAGATCCGCGAGCGGCGGGGACTGGTCTACTCGATCTATTCCTTCGCCCAGCCGTTCCGCGATGGCGGCCTCTTCGCCCTCTACGCCGGCACCGGCGAGGAGCAGGCGGCGGAGCTGGTGCCGGTGGCGCTGGAGGAACTGCGTCGCGTCCAGCACGACGTGACGGAGGAGGAGCTGGCGCGGGCCAAGGCGCAGCTGCGCGCCTCGGTGCTGATGTCGCTGGAATCCACCGGCAGCCGGTGCGAGCAGCTGGCGCGGCAGATCCAGGTGCATGGCCGCGTCATCCCGGCCGAGGAGACCAAGGCGAAGATCGCCGCGGTCACGGTCGAGCAGGTGCAGCAGGCGGCGGCGATGATCTTCCGCTCGCGGCCGACGCTGGCCGCCCTCGGCCCCGCCGGCAAGGTGCCCGGCCTGCCCGCCATCGCCGAGAAGCTGGCCGCATGAACCGGCTGGAGCGGCTGCAGGATCTGGTCCGTGCCGCCCGCTCCGCCGGAGCCGGCGCCGCCGACGCGCTGCTGGCCAGCGGCACCGCCCTCTCGGTGCAGCGGCGGCTCGGCCGGATCGAGCACCTGGAACGCTCCGAGGGGCTGGATCTGGGCCTCCGGGTCCTGGTCGGCGGGCGGCAGGCCATCGTCTCCACCACCGACCCCGACCCGCGTGGCTTCCAGGCCCTGGCCGAGCGGGCCGTCGCCATGGCGCGGGCCGTGCCGGAGGACCGCTTCGCCGGGCTTGGCGCATACCACCCCTTCCGCCCGCTCGACCTCGAGCTGGACGATCCCGCCGAGCCTGATGCCGACGCCCTACTGGCGCGTGCCGCCGCGGCGGAAGAGGCGGCGCTGGCCGTCCCGGGCGTGAGCAACAGCGAGGGCGCCGAGGCCGGTTTCTCCCGCACCGTCATCGCCCTCGTGACATCGGACGGCTTCGCCGGCGAGTATGCCCGCAGCGGCCATTCCCTCTCGGTGACGGCGCTGGCCGGCAGCGGCACGGGCATGGAGCGCGATTACGACTACAGCAGCGCGGTCCACCTGTCCGATCTTGAGGACCCCGCCAGCCTGGGCCGCGCGGCCGGCGAGCGCGCGGTGCGGCGGCTCCGCCCGGCCCGGCCGCGCACGGCCCGGCGCACGGTGGTCTATGATCCCCGCGTGGCCGGCTCGCTGGCCGCCCATCTCGCCGGGGCACTGAACGGCGCGGCGGTGGCGCGGGGCACGTCCTTCCTGCGCGACAGCATGGGGCAGCGGGTGCTGGCCGCCGGCCTCAGCCTGCGCGACGACCCGCTGCGCCGGCGCGGCCTGCGCTCCCGTCCCTTCGACGGGGAAGGGATGCCGGGCGCCGCCCTGGCGCTGGTCGAGGACGGGATCCTGGCGAGCTGGGTGCTGGACTGGCGCAGCGCCCGGCAACTGGGCCTCGCCTCCACCGGCCATGCCAGCCGCGGCATTTCCGGCCCCCCCGCGCCTTCCACCACGAACCTTTGGCTGGACGGCGGCAGCGGCACGCCGGAGGCCCTGATGGCCGATATCGGGGAGGGCCTCTACGTCACCGAGATGATCGGCTCCGGCGTGAACGGCGTCACCGGCGACTACAGCCGGGGCGCCTCCGGCTTCATGATCCGCGATGGAGAGCTGGCCGAGGCGGTCAGCGGCATCACCATCGCCGGCAATCTCAGGGAGATGTTCCTCAACATGGCGGCGGCCGGCGACCTCCGCTTCCGCCGGGGAACCGACGCGCCGACCCTGCGCGTCGAGGGGCTGACCGTCGCGGGCAGCTGAGGCCGGGCCGGGAGGGCGTCCCGGCCCCGCGTCGGTCAGGCCGCGCGAACCTCGGAGATGAAGCCGCGCACCTCGCCGCTCAGCCGCTCCGACTGACGCGACAGTTCGCCGGAGGCCGCCAGGACCTGGCTGGCCGCGGCGCCCGTGCTCTCGGCGCCATGGCTGACGGCGGCGATGGTCTCCGAGACGGCATTGGTGGCATGCGCCGTCTCCGTCACGGTGCGGGCGATCTCCGCCGTCGCGGCGCCCTGCTGCTCGACCGCCGAGGCGATGGCCACGGTGATGCTGCTCACGGCGTCGATGGTGCCAGTGATGGCCTGGATATCGTTCACCGCCTGCTGCGTCGCCGCCTGGATCTGCGCGATCTGGCTGCCGATCTCCTCGGTCGCCTTCGCGGTCTGCGCGGCCAGCGACTTCACCTCGCTCGCCACCACCGCGAAGCCCTTGCCGGCCTCGCCGGCCCGCGCCGCCTCGATCGTCGCGTTCAGCGCCAGCAGGTTGGTCTGCCCGGCGATGGTGCTGATCAGCCCCACCACCTCGCCGATCCGCGCCGCACCCTCGGCCAGGGCCCGCACCGTGGCGTCGGTGCGCTGCGCGTCCTGCACCGCGCGGGCGGTGACGCCGGTCGCCTGGCTGACCTGCCGGCTGATCTCGCCGATCGAGGCGGTCAGCTCCTCGGCGGCGGTGGCCACGGTCTGGACGCCGTGGCTGGCCTGGCGCGCGGCCTCCAGCACCGTGCCCGCCTGGCGCCCGGTATTACCGGCATTGCCGGTCATGGCGCGGGCGGTGGCCTCCAGCTCGGTCGAGGCGGAGGAGAGCATGCCCACCATGTCCCCCACCTTGCCCTCGAAGCGGGCCACCATCTCGCCCAGGGCGGCGGCGCGGCGCTCCTTGGCGGCGCGTTCGGCCTCCTGCGTGGCGGAGAGCGCATCGGCCTCGCGCAGCCCGGCGCGGCATTCGTCGAGCGCCCGGGCCATGTCGCCGATCTCGTCGCGCCGCCGCAGGGCGGGCAGCTCGAAGCCATAGTCGCGCCGCGCCAGGCGGCGCAGGGATTTGGAGAGGCACAGGACGTTGCGCGCCAGGTCACGGTCCAGCCAGCCCAGGCTGACGATCCCGATGGCCAGCGCCAGCAGCGCGCCGATCAGGGTGCCCCAGATCGCCCGTGTGAAGATCCGGTCCGCCTCCTGCGCCGCCGTGGCGGCGCCACGCTCATTGAAGGCGATCAGCGGCTCGAGGCTGTTGAAGACCTCGTTGACCGAGCGCGCCGAGGTATTGAAGGCCTGCCGGCCCTGCTCCGCCTCCATGTCGAGGATGAGGCCGACCTCGGTCTGATAGCGCCGGTAGGTCTGCCGGAAGATCTCGAAGAGGCGCCGCTCCTCGGCCTCGGTCAGGTGGGGCCGCAGGTCCTCCATCATCTGATGGACCTGCTCGCTCATGGCACGGACCTCGGTGCCGATCTGGCGGCGCTCGGCCGGATCCTCGCTGGCGATCTGCCGGGCGGTGCGGGTCCGCTCGCGGGAGATGGCGTATTGCAACTGGCTCAGCCGTTTGACGGCGGGCATCCAGTTGGTCTGGATATCGACCAGCCCGGCATTCACCTGGCGCAGCTCCAGCAGGCTGTAGCCGCTGTTGCAGATGCCGCAGATCAGCATGGCCCCCAAGGCAAGGATCACCTTGCTGCGGATGCTGAGCCCTTGCAGGAAAGAAACCATTATCCGTGACTCACGATGTGCGTGAGGCGGCATTAGAGGGGCTGGCGGTTAACAATCCGTGCCGGGCCCGGGGCACGGGGAGCCTTATTTCCCGGCGCCTTCCCCGCCGCTTTGGGCGAGGTGGCGGAATTCCCGGACCAGCCGCTCATAGACCGGCCGGCGAAACGCGACGACGATCCCCGGCAGGTCCTCCAGCCGCGCCCAGCGCCAGGCGTTGAACTCGGGATGCGGGTCGAGGTCCAGGCGGATCTCGGACTCCTCGCCCAGGAAGCGCAGGGCGAACCATTTCTGCTCCTGCCCCCGGAAGCGGCCCCGCAGCGCCTTGCCGATCAGCTCCGGCGGCAGGTCGTAGCGCAGCCAGTCCGCGACCTCGCCGATGATCTCGGCCTTCCCGGTGCCGATCTCCTCGGCCAGTTCCCGCAGCACCGCCGCGCGGGGATCCTCGCCCTCGTCCAGCCCGCCCTGCGGCAACTGCCAGGCCTCGGCCGCCACGTCGGCGCGGCGGGCGATCAGCACGCGGCCGTCGCGGTTGAACAGCACGGCGCCGACATTGCGGCGGTAGGGAAGGTCGGACATCGGCTAGTCGGTGCCTCGCGAAGCGGGGGTGCTGCCAGGAGGATAGGATCCTGGGGGATAGGTCAGGGCGCTGACCGGCGCCAGCACCAAGTCGCGCGCCGCAAGCCCCGCCGCCCAGCCGGCGATGGCATCGACCAGCAGCGGCGCGGGCTCCGCCGCCAGGCCCAGGGCATGGCCCCGGCGGCGGGCCAGGGCTTCCAGAAGGGCCAGCCGGCGATCCACCTCGCCCCGGGTCAGGGGCTCGTCCAGCACCAGATCCACGCTGGCGCCCCAGGCGGCGGCCGGCTCCGGCGCGCCGGGCCGGGCCTCGACATAGTAGAGGCCACGCTCGGCCAGGCTGTACTGGAGGGCCTCCAGCGGCGCCGCCTCAGCGGCGAAGCGCTCGCCGCGCCAGCCGCCGGTGGCGCCGATGGCGCCGGCATAGCCGCCGATGGCGCCGAGCGCGCGCAGCAGCCGCTCGCGGTTCTCGGCCGGCGACAGGCTGGCGCGCAGCAGGTCCGGGGCCGGGGGCATGCCGAGGGAATCGAGCGGCAGGGCCAGCAGCATCTCCATGCCGCGCTGGCGGGCCAGGGATTGCAACGCCCGCGCGCGGGGCAGGCGCGGGCTGAAGGCGGGCGTGACCTCGGCCGGCAGGCGGTGCAGCGCCGCCTCGGCCCGCTCGGCCACGAATCCCATGCCGATGACGAGCGCGATGCGCGGCCGGGTTTCTCCGGCGAGGAAGGGGCGGGCATAGACCTCCCTGGCCTCCCGCCCATCGCCGGCGCGGCGCGGGATCGCGCCGGCCGGGCCGGTCTCGAGCAGGTCCTCCAGGGGCGGGGGGATCGGGGCCGCCGCGCCGCCCCTGCCGTCACGCGGCGGCAGGGGCGGTGGCGAGGGGGCTTCCGGCAGGCCGGGCGGCGCCGGCGGTCCGACGGCAGGTTCGCTGACGGTCTCGCCGAAGGGCGGGGGATGGGGCGGGGGATGGGGCAGGGGATGCGGCGGCGAGGGCGCCTCGGCGGCTTCGGGGGGTGACGGCAACGGGGCCGGCATAGGTTCCGGCACCGCCGGCGCGGGGGCGCCTTGCGCTGGCGCGACCGGCTCCCGCCTGTCCTGGCGCGGCGGGGCCGGCTCGGCTGGGCCCAGGAGATGGAGCGTCAGCGCCGTTGCCGCCGCCGCCGTCGCCACCAGCGCCCAGAACACGCCCAGGGCCCGCCAGCCTATCCCTGTCCGGAAGGCGGGCCGGCGGGCATGACCGGACATGGCGCCCCCCGCCGACGCCCCGTGGCCTCAGCGCGCCGCGCGCCGCTGCGGGTCCGCCGCGGCCCAGGCGCGCAGCAGGCCCACCGCCTGCTGCAACTGGAAGTCGGTTTCCGGCTTGGTCGGGTCGAAGGACGGCGCGCCCTCGGGCGGCATCTTCTGCACCTTCTCGGCCACGCCGCCGGGCAGGTTCATCGGCGGCAGCGGGGCGGTGGGGTGGGTGTCATTGTCGTTGCGCAGCGCCTTGCGCAGATCCGCCTCGCGGTCCCGCAGCGGCGCATTGCCCTCCTCCCGCGTCGCCAGCACCTCGATGTCGGGGGTGATGCCGAGCGCCTGGATCGAGCGGCCGGAGGGCGTGTAGTAGCGCGCCGTGGTCAGGCGGATGGCGCCATTGCCGGGGATCGGCATGACGGTCTGGACGCTGCCCTTGCCGAAGGACTTGGTGCCCAGCACGATCGCACGGCGGTGGTCCTGCAGGGCGCCGGCGACGATCTCGCTGGCCGAGGCCGAGCCGCCATTGACCAGCACCACGATCCTGAAGCCCTCGGCGATGTCGCCCGGCTTGGCGTTCCAGCGCTGGCCGTCCTCCGGGCGGCGGGCGCGGGTGGAGACGATCTCGCCGCGGTCCAGGAAGTCGTCCGCCACCTGCACCGCCTGATCCAGCAGGCCGCCCGGATTGTTGCGCAGATCCAGGATGACGCCCTTCAGGTTGTTGCCGGCCTGCTGCTTCATGGTGCTGAGGGCGCGCCGCAGCGCCGTGTCCGTCTGCTCGTTGAAGGAGGAGAGGCGGACATAGGCCACATCCTCGCCCTCGATCCGGAAACGGGCGACCTGCGGGCGGATGACGTCGCGGGTGATGGCCAGCTCGAGCGGCGCGTCGGTGCCGGGGCGGCGGATGGTGATCTTGATGGTGCTGCCGCGCTCGCCCCGCATCTGGTCGACCGCTTCCTGCAGGCTGAGACCCTGCACGGAATTGCCGTTCAGATGCGTGATCAGATCGCCCGGCTTGACCCCGGCCTTGGCCGCCGGCGTGTCGTCGATCGGGCTGATCACCTTGACGTAGCCGCCCTCCTGGCTGACCTCGATGCCGAGGCCGCCGAACTCGCCCCGCGTCTGCACCTGCATGTCGCGGAAGGAGCGGGCGTTCATGTAGCTGCTGTGCGGGTCGAGGCCCTGCAGCATTCCGTTGATGGCGGATTCGATGACATCGCGGTCGTTCACCGGCTCGACATACTCGGCGCGGACGCGCTCGAAGACATCGCCGAACAGGTTGAGCAGCCGGTAGGTCTCGGCATTGCGGCCGGCCTCCTGCGCGATGGCGGAGACGATCGGCGGCGCCACCACCGGCCCCAGCACGGCACCGGCGGCGAAGGCCGCCGCCACCATACCCACCGTGCGCAATCCCGACTTCATGCGGTGACGCTTCATGCGGTCAACGATCCTTTCGTCGCGGCCCTACAGCCTGGCCATAGCGGCCGTTACCCGTGGCGCCAACCCGGTGACACCGGCCGGAGATCCTTCCCAGGATCTTCCGGGCCCGGCGCCATCCCATTCCATCCGTCCCGCCGCGCCGCCTCCGCCATGGGCGAAGCCTGCCGGACCCGGGCGGACAGTACCGCGATTCCACCTGCCGGGGGCAAACTGAAACCTTTCTGAACAGTCAGATGGACATGGTCACCCTCGCCCGCGGTACCAACTCTTCGGATCGACCGGCTGACCCTTCCGGCGCAGCTCGACATACAGATTGGCCCGGCCCGAATCCTCCGCCGCGCCAAGCTGCCCCACCGCCTCGCCCGCCACCACGCGGGCGCCGAGCCTGGCATCCAGCCGGTCCATCCCGGCGAGCACGAAATGGTAGCCGCCGCCGCAATCGACAATCAACAGCTGGCCATAGCTGCGGAACGGACCGGCGAAGGCGATACTGCCGCCGCAGGGGCTCACCACCCGCGCGCCAGCCGGCGCGGCATAGGTCAGGCCACGCGAAGGGCCGCCCGCGCCGCCTTCGCCGAAGTCCCGCGTGATGCGTCCCGCCACCGGCTGCGCGCGGCCGGCGCTAGGTCGGGGGGCGCTGGGGCGGGGGGCGGAGGGCGGCGGGGTGCGGGCGGCCTGCTCCCGCCGCGCCTGCTCGCGCTCCCGAAGCACCTCGCGCTCGCGCTCCAGGGC
>NZ_JBSXMU010000111.1:0-9999 GCF_054073225.1 Teichococcus aerofrigidensis | reverse complement strand
GGGCGGGGGGGGCGGGGGGGGGGGGCCCCCGCGGCGGCCATGACGGGAGCCGGCGCGGGCACCGGGGCGGGCGCGGCCGCGGCCTGGCGGGCGGCCGCCCGCGCCGTGACGCGGTCGATGATGATGAAGAAGAAGGGGTTGAACAGGATGGAGAGGATGGCGCCGGCCAGGATCAGGTCGCGCCCCTCGGCGGGCAGCATGTTCAGCGCCACGCCGAGCCCGGCCAGGATGAAGGAGAACTCGCCGATCTGCGCCAGGCTGGCGGAGATGGTCAGCGCCACGGTGTTCGAGCGGCCGAAGGCGCGGACGATGGCCCAGGCGGCGATCGACTTGCCGACGACGATGATCAGGATGGTGCCCGCCAGGGCGGCCGGGGCGGTGGCGATGATGCTCGGATTGAACAGCATGCCGACCGAGACGAAGAACAGCACGGCGAAGGCGTCGCGCAGCGGCAGGGTCTCCTCGGCCGCGCGGTGGCTGAGCTGGCTCTCGGCCAGCACCATGCCGGCGAAGAAGGCGCCGAGGGCGAAGGAGACGTCGAAGAGGATGGCCGCGCCATAGGCGACGCCCAGCGCCACGGCCAGCACCGAGAGGCGGAACAGCTCGCGCGAGCCGGTATGCACCACCCAGTGCAGCACCCAGGGGATGACGCGGCGCCCGACGATCAGCATAACGGCGACGAAGGCGACGACCTTGGCGAGGGTGACCATCAGGATGCCGGCGAGGCCGAGATCGAGCCGCGCCGCCAGCGGCCCGCCGCCATCGCTCGGCGTGCCGTTCACCGCGCTGGCGATGGCCGGCAGCAGCACCAGGGCGAGGACCATGGCCAGGTCCTCGACGATCAGCCAGCCGACGGCGATGCGCCCGCGCTCGGTCTCGACGATGCGCCGCTCCTGCAGCGCGCGCAGCAGCACCACGGTGGAGGCGACGGAGAGGGCGAGGCCGAAGACGAAACCCTCGGGGATCGACCAGCCGAGCATCCAGGCCAGGCCCATGCCCATCAGCGTCGCGGCGCCGATCTGCACCACGGCGCCCGGCACCGCGATCTTGCGGACGGAGAGCAGGTCCTTGAGGGAGAAATGCAGACCGACGCCGAACATCAGCAGGATGACGCCGATCTCCGCCAGCTCGTTGGCCAGGCCCTGGTCGGCGACGAAGCCCGGCGTGAAGGGCCCGATGGCGACGCCGGCGAGAAGATAGCCGACAAGCGGGGAGATGCGCAGCCTCTGCGCGACCGCGCCGAAGATGAAGGCGAGCGAAAGCCCGGCGCAGATGGTGGCGATCAGCGGTCCGTGATGCATGCGTCTCCCTGTACGGGCTGGATCGGGCGTTGAAAGAGCGAGCGGTTGAATTCCGTTGCCGGAAATTAACTGCACGATCGCTCAATTTCAAGCTTTGTTCCTGCCGTTCAGGAGATTTTACGGAAATACTTCTATTCCGCCGGCAGCTCACGGCGTGGCCCGGCCGCCGGCCGGGCGCCGTCTCAGCCGCGCATGGCCGCTGTCAGCAGGCCGACATTGTGGCGGAACATCGCCTCGTAGCTCGGCGCCGGCCCGTCGGCGGAGGAGAGGGCATCGGCGTAGAGCCGGCCCTTGACCGTGACCCCCGCCTCCGCCGCCAATCGGTTCAGCGTCGCCGGATTCGCCATGTTCTCTAGGAACACCGCCGTGATCCCCTCGCGCTTCAACAGGCGGATCAGCCGGGCCACCTCGGCGGCCGAGGGCTCGGCCGCGGTGCTGACGCCCTGCGGCGCGATGAACCGCACGCCATAGGCCGCGCCGAAATAGCCGAAGGCATCGTGGCTCGTGACCACCACCCGGCGTGTCTCCGGCACGCGCCCGATCTCGGCCCGCACCCAGGCATCGAGGGCGGCGAGCCGGGCCAGGTAGGCCTCCGCCCGCGCGGCATGGCCCGCCGCCCCGGCGGGATCGGCCGCCTGCAGCCCGGCGAGGATGGTCCGCACATAGGACTGGCCCAGGCGCAGATCCTGCCAGGCATGCGGATCGGCCGCGTCATGATCGTGGCCGTGGCCGTGGCTGTGACCATGGCTGTGGCCGTGATCCGCGGGCCCGGCCTGGCGGGGCGTGATCCCCTGGCTGGCGGTGACGAGCCGCCCCTGCTGCCCGGCCGCGGCCAGCATGCGGTCCAGCCAGGGCTCGAAGCCCAGCCCGTTGCGGACCACCAGCCGGGCGGCGCGCAGGGCCTGGGCGTCGGAGGGGCGGGGCTGGAAGCTGTGGGCGTCCACATCGGGCCCGGCCAGGACGCGCACCGCCAGCCCGTCGCCGCCGACCTCCCGCAGCATGTCGCCCAGAATGGAGAAGGAGGCGACGACCGGAAGCGGTGCCGGTTGCGCCCGGGCGGCGCGCCCAAGGACGGGCAGGGTGAGGGCGAGGGGCAGTGCGACCAGGGCGCGGCGGGACAGCGGCATGAGGAGTCTCCAGAGAACGTTATAGCGTATCAATTCGCCCGAAATGGCGGGCCCGGCAAGCCCGCCCGGGCCGCGCCCTCAGCGCCGGCCGAAGATCTGCCGCAGCCAGCTCCAGAGGCCCTCCCCGGTGGCGCGGCGGCCAATCCGCTGCTGCGCCACATGCGGCCGGCGCGCCGGCGGCGGCAGGGCGCTGGCCATGGTGTGGCGGCCGGCATCGCGCGCGGCGACCAGGCGGCGCTCCAGCGCCGTCACCTGGGCCACCGCCTCGGGCGGCTGGCTGGCCAGCAGCCCCTCCACCGTGGCGGCCGCGTCCTCCCAGGCCTCGGCGCGGCGCAGCGCGTCGATCACCCGGACCGTCTGCTCGGCATCCAGCGGCGGGCCGCTGCGCCAGAGCGCCACCGCCTCCAGCCGCCAGCTGGCGGCGAGGTCGGGGCGGTTCATGTCGTCCGCCACCCAGGCGGCGTGCAGCGTCGCCTCCGCCGCGGCATGCAGCGCCCCGGTCTCCTCCAGCACATGCGCCCAGGCCAGGAAGCGACGCGCCAGCAGGGGATGGCTGGTCTCGGTGATCAGCGCCCGGAAGGGCGCCGCCGCCACCGCCTCGGCCGCCGCCGGATGCGCCCGGCCGATGTCGGGCGCGGCATAGGAGCAGTGCGGGCACTGCTGCAGCCACCGCGCCATGGTGCCGCGCAACGGCTCGCCCGGCCGCAGGTCGAGGTCCGGGGCCTGCTCGGGCGGGCCGGGGCGGAAGGGCGGCTGGCGGCTCTCGCCGCCGCAGACGGCGCAGCGCAGGCCACCGGCCGGCCGGCCGGCCGGGGTGCCGGGCGAGGAGGGGCCGGTGGAGGAGGAGGGAGACGCCATTGGCCCAAGCTAGGCACGAAGCGGCCCGGCGCGAAGAGGCGGGCGCGCGCAAACGTTATGCCGCTCCCGAGATGGTGTTGCGCGGCAGCGGCCGAAGCGCCAAACATCCCGCCATGCCCCGCGGCGACCTCTTCCCCGATATCGCGCCCTACGAGACCGGCCTGCTGCCGCTTTCGGGCGGGCATGTCATGTACTGGGAACAGGTCGGCAATCCGCGGGGCCAGCCGGTGCTGTTCCTGCACGGCGGGCCGGGAGCGGGAGCAGGGGCCGTGCACCGCCGCTTCTTCGACCCGCTGCACTGGCGCATCATCATCTTCGACCAGCGCGGCTCCGGCCGCTCCCGCCCGCTCGGTGAGCTCGCCGGCAATACCACGCAGGAGCTGGTGGGCGACATCGAGACCCTGCGCCGCTTCCTCGGCCTGGAGCGTTGGCTGCTCTTCGGCGGCTCCTGGGGTTCCACCCTGGCCCTCGCCTATGCCCAGGAGCATCCCGGGCGCGTGGCCGGCTGCGTGCTGCGCGGCGTCTTTCTCGGGCGGCGGCGGGAGGTGGACTGGTTCCTCTACGGGCTGCGCCGGGTCTTCCCCGATGCCTGGGAGCAGTTCGCCGAGCACGTCCCGCCGGCCGAGCGGGGCGACCTGCTGGCCGCCTATCTGCGCCGCCTGACCGACCCCGACCCGACGGTGCATTTCGCCGCCGCCCGGGCCTGGAGCCAGTATGAGGGGCTCTGCAGCACGCTGATGCCGAGCCCCGACACGGTGGCGAGCTTCGCCCAGGACCGCACGGCGCTCGGCCTGGCGCGCATCGAGGCGCACTACTTCGCGCATGACCTCTTCCTGCCGCCGGAGGGGCTGCTCGGGCGCATGGAGCGCATCGCCCACCTGCCGGCCGAGATCGTGCAGGGGCGCTACGACATGGTCTGCCCCGCCGAGAGCGCCTTCGACCTGACCGCCGCCTGGCCGCGCGCCCGGCTGACGGTGGTGCCGGATGCGGGGCATTCGGCGCTGGAGCCCGGGGTGCGGATGGCGCTGGTGGCCGCGGTCGAGCGCTTCCGCCGCCCGCGATGAGGCCCAATGATGAGGAAGGGCGGTTTCGCCCTGGCGCGATCTGCTCTATTTTGCCGCCGGCGTCTCCGTAGCTCAGCAGGATAGAGCACCAGATTCCTAATCTGGGGGCCGTGGGTTCGAATCCCGCCGGGGACACCACTCACCGATAATCCGCGCGTTTCCCGGCACGGACGGCCATCCCTCCGCATCGTGCCGCCTGCCCACCCCTCGATGACGCGCGCCACAGCCGCGCCGCCCTCGCGGGAGCCGCTTGCGTCAATCAGGCCCAGTGCCCTCGCCGGCGGCGAATGCGGAAGTCGCCACCGGCCGCCCTCCATGACGCTTCGCAACTCTTCTTCACTTGGCGTCGCGCCCCGGGCAGGAGCAAGCTGAACTATCCGTTTCGTAATTTTTTGGATATGATCCAGCGACAGACCGTCGCGGCCCCTCCGTCGAAGATGTGGAACATGTGATGCCGCAGCCCGGAACATCGGAAGCGCGGTCCGGTCTGTCAGTGCTCGACGCGGTGGTCATTCTGGTCGGCATCGTGGTCGGGGTGGGCATCTTCCGCACCCCCTCGCTCGTCGCGTCCCAGGTGGACAGCGAGGCCGCCTTCCTGGGTGTCTGGCTGATAGGTGGCCTCATCACCCTGGTGGGCGCCCTCTGCTACGCCGAACTTTCCGCCGCCCATCCGCAGAGCGGAGGAGAGTACCATTTCCTGTCCCGCGCCTATGGCCGCCCCGTGGCCATGCTGTTCGGCTGGGCGCGGAGCGCGGTGATCCAGACCGGCGCCATCGCCGCCGTCGCCTTCGTCCTCGGAGATTACGCCGCGGCCGCCCTGCCCCTCGGGCCGTATGGCAGCGCGGTCTACGCGGCGCTGGCCGTGGTGATGCTGACGGCCGTCAACATCGCCGGCACCTTCCAGAGCAAGACCTTGCAGCTGGCGGTCACCACGCTCGAGATCGGCGCCATCCTCGCCATCATCGGCCTCGGCCTGCTGGCTGCGCCCGAGGCCACGGCCCCGTCGCCGGTCTCCGCTCCGGCGATGGGATCGCTCGGCCTCGCCCTGGTCTTCGTGCTCCTGACCTATGGCGGCTGGAACGAGGCCTCCTACCTGACCGGCGAGGTGCGGGACGCGCCGCGCAACATCGCCCGCGTCTTCCTGATCGGTACCGCCCTGCTGGTTGGCCTCTACCTGCTGGTCAACATCGCGCTGCTGGCCGTGCTGGGGCTGGAGGGGCTGCGCCGCTCCGACGCCGTGGCCGCCGACATGATGCGCGTGGTGGCCGGGGAGGCGGGGGCGGGCATCGTCACCGCCGCCGTGGTCGTCGCCGCCGTCTCCACCCTGAATGCCACCATCTTCACCGGCGCCCGCTCCGCCGCCGCCCTGGCGCGGGACATCACCTGGCTGGCGAGGATGGGCGAATGGAACCAGGCCCGCCACACGCCGACGCGGGGGCTGCTCCTGCAGGGCGCGGTGGCCCTGGCACTGGTGGGATTCGGCGCCGCCACGCAGGATGGCTTCCGCGCCATGGTGGATTACGGCGCGCCGGTGTTCTGGGGCTTCATGTTGATGACGGGCCTGGCCCTGTTCGTGCTGCGATGGCGGGAGCCGGAGCGGGTGCTGCCCTTCCGGGTACCGCTCTACCCCCTCACGCCCATCCTGTTCTGCCTGGCCTGCGCCTACATGCTGCATTCCAGCATCGCTTATACCGGCCTCGGCGCCCTGGTGGGGCTGGCCGCCGTGGCGGCGGGCGCGCCTCTGCTGCTGTTCCGCCGCCGCGAGGTACCTCCCTTGCCCGCCTCCTCCCCCTAGCCCCCTGATCCCGGAAAGGCCCCACATGACGCGCTTCTCCACACTCGTCGTGGCCACCGCCCTCTCCGCCCTTGTGTCGCAGGGCGTCCTGGCGCAGCAGCCGGCCGCGCCGCCCGCCTATGCGCCCACGGTGGGGCAGGCCGGCAAGGACGTGATCTGGCTGCCCACCCAGGCCTGGCTGATCGAGCGGATGCTGGATATGGCGGCGGTGACGCCGCAGGATCGGCTGGTGGATCTCGGCTCGGGCGATGGCCGCACGGTGATCGCCGCGGCCAAGCGCGGGCTGCGCGCCCACGGCATCGAGTACAACGCGGATCTGGTGGAGCATTCCCGCCGCGGCGCGCAGGCGGAAGGCGTGGCGGATCGCGCCACCTTCTCCCAGGGGGACATCTTCCAGTCCGATTTCTCGGACGCCACGGTGGTGACGCTGTTCCTGTTGCAGGCCCTGAATGAGCGCCTCCGCCCCACCCTGCTGGCCATGGAGCCGGGCACCCGCGTGGTCTCCAACACCTTCACCATGGGAGACTGGACACCGGATGACGAGGTGGTCGGCGAGTCCGGCTGCACCAGCTTCTGTCGTGCCTATAAATGGGTGATCCCGGCACAGGCCGGCGGCGAATGGCGGCTCGGCGAGGGCCGGCTGGCCCTCGTGCAGCGCTACCAGATGCTGACCGGCACCCTGACGCTGGATGGCCGCATGATGGACATCACGGATGGCCGCATGGATGGTCGCCGCATCAGCTTCGAGGCAGGAGGCCGCCGCTACCAGGGCGAGGTGCGCGAGGGCCGCATCTCCGGTCAGGTCGAGGGCGCGGCCTGGAGCGCGGAACGCCCGGGGTAAGGGCGGGCTTCGGCGGCGCTTCTCCGCTCAGTCCGGCGGCGGGCTCGCCGCCAGCAGCGCGGCGATGAAGGCGCCATGCTCGCGCAGATCGCGCGTGACGGCGGCGCGGGCGGCCTCGCCGTCATGCGCCTCCAGCGCCCGCAGCAGGGCCTGGTGCGGGTGCGCCTGCGGGGTCAGCGGGCGCGGCGCGGCGAACAGCAGATTGATCGTCGGCCCCGCCTGCACCCAGAGCCCCTCGACCAGGCGCTGCAGGATCGGCATGCGCGCCAGGGCGATGGTGCGGAAGTGGAAGCGCTCGTTCTCCGTCAGGACCATGCGGGCGTCGTTGCGTATCCGTCCCTCGGCGACGCGGTCATGGATGGCGCGCAACTCGGCGATCTCGGCCGGCAGGGCCAGTTCGGCGGCGCGGGCGGCGGCGCGGCCCTCGAGGTCCACGCGCAGGTCCATGATCTCCGCATAGCGGTCGGGATGCAGCCGGGGCACGCGGGCGACGCCGCGCGCATCCAGGTCCAGCGCCCCTTCCGAGGCGAGGCGGAGCAGCGCCTCGCGCACCGGGGTCGGGCTGACGCCCAGCTCCTGCGCCAGCAGCCGGTGCACCAGCTTCTGGCCCGGCATCAGCCGGCCGGACATCAGCGCGGCGCGGAGCTGCCGATAGGCCTTTCCGGCCAGGGAATCCTCACGGTGGATGGGCGCCAGGGGCAGGCAGTCCGGGGGCAGGCAGTCCGAGGGCAGGCTATCGTCCATGCGGCGGAGATCCCCGGAGTGGCTTGACGAGTCAAGCACGGCGTTATTTGCTATAGCAAATCGCAAAAGCATCAGGAAACGCCCATGACCGCCTCTGGCCCCGCCTCATCCCGCGGCACTCCCAACGCGACCGTCGCCCTGCGTCTGGCCGAGGCCCTGGCCCGCCACGGCGTGACGCTGACCTTCGGCCAGAGCCTGCCCTCGGCCTTTCATCTGGCCGCGCCCCATGCCGGGATCGAGCAGAAGGTCTACCGGCAGGAGAACATGGGCGGCACCATGGCCGACGGCTATGCGCGCGTCTCGCACAAGGTCGGCGTGGTCACGGCGCAGAACGGCCCCGCCGCCGCCCTGCTGGTGCCGCCGCTGGCCGAGGCGATGAAGGCCAGCGTGCCGGTCCTCGCCCTGGTGCAGGAGGTGTCGCGCGACAGCGCCGACCGCAATGCCTTCCAGGAGCTCGACCACCTCGCCCTCTTCGCGCCGGTGGCCAAGCTGGTGCGGCGGATCGACCGGGCCGACCGGCTGGAGGACTATGTGGACATGGCCTTCACCGCCGCCACCTCCGGCCGGCCGGGCCCGGCGGTGCTGCTGCTGCCGGCCGACCTGTTGCTGGAGCAGGCGGTGCCGGTGGCGGGACGCCGGGCCAGCCTCGGCCGGTATCCGCTCGACCGCACCCTGCCCGAGGCCGCGCGCATCGAGGCCGCGGCGGCGGCACTGGCGGGGGCGCGGCAGCCGCTGGTGATCGCCGGCGGCGGCGTGCATCTGTCCGACGCGGCGGAGGAGCTCGCCGCGCTGCAGGAGGCGGCGCACCTGCCCGTCGCCACCACCTTCATGGGCAAGGGCGCGGTGGCCGAGACGCACCCGCTCTCGCTCGGCGTCGTCGGCAACACCATGGGCCTCGGCGCCCGCACGCACGCGATGCGGCCGCTGGTCGAGGAGGCGGATGTCGTCCTGCTGGTCGGCAACCGCACCAACCAGAACGGCACCGACAGCTGGTCGCTCTACCCGCGCGCCGCCCGCTTCATCCATATCGACCCCGATCCCATCGAGATCGGCCGCAACTACGAGGCGATGCGCCTGGCCGGTGACGCGAAGGCGACGCTGGCGGCGCTGCGCGAGGCGATGTTGCGCCAGGACCTCGCCGCGCGCGCGGCGGCGCGGCCCGCGGTTGAGGCGCGCATCGCCGAGGCCGTCCGCGGATGGGAGAGGCTCACCGCCGGGGTGCGCGGGCGCGATGGCGGGCCGGTGCGCCCCGAGCGCGTCGCCGCCGAGATCGACCGCCGCATGCCGGAGGACGGCATCATGGTCGCCGATGCCTCCTACTCCTCGAACTGGATCAACATCCACATGACGGCGAAGCGCGCCGGGCAGCGCTTCCTGACGCCGCGCGGCCTGGCCGGGCTCGGCTGGGGCGTGCCGCTGGCGATCGGCGCCCAGGTGGCGGCGCCGGAGCAGCGCGTGGTCTGCCTCTGCGGCGATGGCGGCTTCGGCCATTCCTGGGCCGAGCTGGAGACGCTGTTCCGCCTGCAGCTCCCGGTCACGGTGGTGGTGCTGAACAACGGCATCCTCGGCTTCCAGAAGCACGCGGAGGACGCCAAGTTCGGCGAGCACACCATCGCCTGCGACTTCGCCAGCGTCGACCATGCCGCCATCGCGCGGGCCTGCGGCATCTCCGGCGTGCGGGTGGAGCGCGGCGAGGATCTCGGCGCCGCGTTGGATGCCGCCTTCGCCGCCGGGAAGCCGGCGCTGATCGAGGTGATCACCGACCCCGAGGCCAAGCCGCCGATCACCGTCTTCCACGGGCACTTCCCCGAGCCCTTCTGATGCTGGCGCTGCGCAAGACGCGGCCCGGCCCGGGGCTGCAGGCGCTGGAGGTGCCGGAGCCCGGCGCCCCGGCGGCGGGCGAGGTGCTGGTGCGGATCGAGGCGGTGGGCATCTGCGGCAGCGATGTCCATGCCTATGAGTGGACCGAGGGCTACGGCCACATGACGCCGCACCTGCCGCTGACGATGGGGCATGAGATGGCGGGGCGTGTCCTCGCCGCCGGCCCGGGCGCGGGCCTGCCCGAGGGGTTGCGCGTGGCGCTGCATCCGGGCCTGGTCTGCGGCCGCTGCGAGGCCTGCCGGCGGGGCGAGCCGCGCGGCTGCACCGGCCGCCGCACCCTGGGCCTGACCTGCGACGGCGGCTTCGCGCCGCTGCTGCGCCTGCCGGCGGCCAATCTCCTGCCACTGCCGCCGGCGGTGGATGCGGAGCTGGGCGCGCTGGTCGAGCC